>DASSMG010000365.1:0-4744 GCA_035688995.1 Actinomycetota bacterium | reverse complement strand
CCGGCTGTTCGGCGGGCGCGGTGCCGATGTTCTCTCGGGAGGCGCCAATTTCGACTTCGTCGATGGTGGGCGCGGGGCGGACATCATGGAGGGAGGCGCCGACGCGGATGCTGTGTCCTTCGGACGGTCATCCGCCGGGGTTCTCGTCGATCTCACTCAAGCTTCGGCGAGAGGTGCCGGTCGCGATGCCGTCCGCGGTTTCGAATCGATCTACGGATCACCCCGCCGCGATCGGCTCATCGGAACGTCGCAGGCGAACTCGATCTGGGGCCTCGGAGGAGACGACGTGATCGAAGGACTAGGCGGGTGGGATGCCCTCCGCGGGCAGAGCGGCTCCGACGCGGTCGCCGGAGGACACGGCGCCGACGTCGTGCGGGGCGCCGGCGGGCGGGACCTTCTCGTCGGCGGCCGAGGTATCGATTCCTTGGCAGGTGGAGCGGGCCGGGATCGGTGTATCGGCGGTGAAGACCTAGGCGGCTGCAGTTGACGAATTCGGTCGTCGGTACGATCTCCGGATGACTCCGGCAGACGGCGGCACGGAGGCCCAGACCGTCGCGTTCGATCCGTTCGATCCGGAATTCAAGCGCGACCCATACCCGACGTATCACTCGCTCCGAGAGACCGATCCGGTTCACGAGACTCCGCTCGGAAACTACGTGCTCACGCGCTATGCCGATGTCGTATCTATTCTGCGCGATCCGTCGATGAGCAGCGATTTCCGCAACTCGACGACATACGCGCAGTTCCGTGAGATGTCGCCGACGTTGTTCGAGGACAGGCAGCCGTCACTGCTGTTCCTCGATCCCCCCGACCACACGCGGTTGCGGACGCTGGTCAACAAGGCATTCACCGCCCGCCGCATCGAGCAGTTGAGGGATCGCGTCGACGAAGTGGTCGACGAGCTTCTCGGTCGGGCTCGCACCGGCGGCGAGATGGATGTGGTCGAGGACCTCGCCTATCCATTGCCGGTAACCGTTATCAGCGAGATGCTCGGTGTCCCTGCGGAAGATCACCGTTTGTTCAGATCGTGGTCGCAGGATCTCGTGGCCACTCTCGATCCGATCGTTCCTCCAGATCGCGTCGAACGCGCCATGCGATCCTCCGACGCCTTCCGGGAGTACTTCCGAGCCTTGATCGCTCAGCGCAGGTCGGCCCCGAGCGACGATCTACTCAGCGCTTTGATCGAAGCAGAGGATCAAGGCAAACAGCTCACCGAAGAAGAGCTCTTGATCACGCTGGTGTTGCTGCTGGTGGCCGGCCACGAAACGACGGTGAACCTGATCTCGAACGGAGTCTTCGCCTTGCTTACCAACCGGGACCAATGGGAGCGACTGGTGGCCGACCCGTCACTCATCAGAACTGCCATCGAGGAGCTCTTGCGCTTCGACAGCCCGGTCCAGTTCATAGGCCGCGTTGCGATGCACGACCTCGAACTTGACGGCGTTTCGATCGACAAGGGTAAGGAGTTGATCGGGCTGCTCGGAGCCGCCAACCGCGACCCCGGTCAGTTCGCCGATCCGGACCGGCTCGACATCACCCGAAGCGACAATCGGCATCTCGCGTTCAGCGGGGGAGCTCATTTCTGTCTCGGTGCCTCGCTCGCACGACTCGAGGGGCAGATCGCGATCGGGGCTCTCGCCCGAGAGTTCCCTGCGATGGAGCTGATCGACACCGCCCCTCCCCATCGAGAGACCATGACCCTCCGGGGTCTTGCCTCGTTGAAAGTCGCGATCTGAGCTCGTCGACTTCGGCGCGGTGATCCTTCCGTGGACGGTCGGCCTGGCTCTCCTCGGAGCCGCCGTCGTCGCGACGAGGTGGGCGACTCGGCGCACGGACGTTCTGGGGCGCCGGCGCGCTTTCCCTTACGGATCGGTGATCGCATTGCTCGTTGTCGCCGCGATCGCCGCGGTCCCTTGGATCCTCAGGGTCTGGCTAGAGAACGAGCTCGGTGCTGCGGCGACTCGCTTCGTCGGAGCATCCGCAACGGTTCATTGCCAGACCTTCGGTGAGGCCTTCGTGGACGCGGGGGCCGAGCTTGGTTACGTCGCTTTCCGACCCGATGGTGTTCCGGAGCACCACACGCTCATTAAGAGACGACAGTGTTCCGATCTGGCCTCTTACCTTCACTCGGACATGAGCAATCCGACCATGGAGCAGGTCGTTGCCGTCCATACCTTGACGCACGAAGCGGTACACATGAGTGGCGAAACCGACGAAGCGAAGACGGAATGCTTCGCCGTCCAGCGGGATGCCGAGATGGCGCGTCTGCTGGGCGCGCCGGACGCCGGGGCCGCACGCCTCGCCGACGACTACTGGATATCCATCTATCCGCGGATGCCGGATCCGTATCGCTCGTCACAGTGCACGCCCGGCGGCCCGCTGGACGTCCACTCTCCCTTTTCGCCGTGGCGTCCGTGACGCGGTCGCTACCGTGCGATAAGAGTTGCGGGGCAGTGACGGACGACCGTGTCGCTGACGGAGCCGAGGATGAGACTGTGAAGCCTGCCGTGACCGCGCGCTCCCAGCGCCACCAGGTCGAAGATTCCGATCCGTGCCTCGCCGACGATCGTTGGCCCTGGGGCTCCTTCGAGGATCCGTTCCTCGACTTCGAACCCCGCCTTACGGGCGCGCTCGGCGGCGGCTTCCACGGCGCGTTCGGCCGCAGCAACGGCGTGACCGCTCCTCTCTTCGCCGATCGGGATGACGGCGACCGAACCGGCTACGCCGACAACGACGGGTTCCGTGAGTGGAACCACGGAGGCGATCGCGAGGCTGCACCGTTGGGGATCGACGAGCCTGCAAACGAGATCGACGGCCGCGTCCGAGTGGTCGGAGCCATCGACGGCAAGGAGGATGCGAACGGCTTCGCGGTCGGAGACCTCATGTACGACGAGGACCGGGGTCGGCGCGGAATGGACGACGTAGTTACTTACGCTTCCCAAGAGATGACGTTTCATCCACGAGGTCCCGCCTCCGCCGATGACTGCGAGATCGTGCCCTCCCTCGGAAGCAGCCCGAACGATCTCGCGCCCCGGATGTCCCGCCTCGACCTGCATCGTTGCAGTGAATCCGGCCTTCTCGAGTTGCGTCACGGTCGATCCGGCCAGCTCGCGCGCGGCTTCGGTGCGTACGGCCTTCGGGTCCAGTTCGACCAGGAGGTCCTCGGGCGAAAAGCTCGCGATCGGTGCCACCGAAAGTACGGTCATCGAAAGGTCTTTGGGGTCAAGCCATCGCTGCAACGCCGTGAGTGCATCGAGCGATGGTTGGAAGCCGTCGGTCGCAAATAGGACTTTCATTGCTCGACTCCTATCTCGCGTGGATCTCAAGATAGCGAACCCCACAACCCGGTCCGAAGGGCTGTTCGGCCCTAGGGCCGCAGCCCTTCAGCCCTAGACCCGAGCGGGGCGCCGCACGAGCATGATGCGAAAGAGCAATTGTTCACTGCCTCTGCCTATTCTTCGTCGATGATCCGGTGCTGCGGGCGCCTCACGTGAGCGCGTCTGCTGGAGTCGTGCCATCGCGCGACGGAATGATCCCGCATTCTTTGTCTGCGGAAGAGGTAGCGGGGTCTCTGCACAGCGACGTGGTCATGGGGCTGACGAGCACCGAGGCCGACGTCCGCCTTCGAAGCGCGGGCCCGAACGACCTCGGAGAGCCCATCCGCCGGCGTCTTGCCGGAAGGATCCTCGAGGAGGCGCGGGAACCCATGGCGCTGTTGCTTATCGGAGCTGCTGGGATATCGGGGGCGGTCCTTGGTGACGTCGCCGAGGCCATCGCGATCACTGCGATCGTGGTTCTGAACGCGGCCGTCGCTTTGCTCCAGGATGCGAAGGCCGAACGGGCGCTCGCGGCCCTTCGATCGCTCGAGGTCCCTTCTTGCGCGGTCGTGCGCGATGGGAGAACGCAGAAGATATCTGCGACGGGTTTGGTCCCCGGCGACGTAGTCGTGTTCGGTGCGGGGGACCGCGTGCCCGCGGACGTCCGTCTGTTCGAGTCCAACAACCTCGCGCTCGATGAGGCGATGTTGACCGGCGAGTCCCTTCCGGTCGGCAAGCGCGCGGATATCGAGCTGGAACCATCTACGCCGATGGCGGAACGGGTCAACGTCGCGTTCTCCGGGACGCTCGTGGTCCGCGGGAGTGGGCGGGCCCTCGTGTTCGCTACGGGTTCCGGTACCGAGATCGGAGCCATCGCTCGCCATCTCACCGATCCCAAGAGAGCGACGCCTCTTCAGGTAGAGCTGAGTGCTCTGGCCCGCCGGCTCGGTATCGCGGCGATGGTGGCGGCCGCTCTGGCATTCACGGTGACGGCCCTCACCCGCGGCCTCGGAGCCCACGGGCTCGAACAAGCATTCCTCGCCGCAGTCGCTCTGGCGGTGGCCGCCGTGCCGGAAGGCCTCGCCACGGTCGTCGCGATCGCGCTGGCGGTCGGAGTCGGGAGGATGGCTGCCCGGGGCGCGATCGTGCGGCGACTGCCGGCGGTCGAGACCCTCGGGGCCGCAACAGTGATCGCGACCGACAAGACGGGGACGCTTACTCAGAACGACCTCGTCGTGGCCGAGGCGATAGCTGTGGGCGATGAGCTGATGCTCCGGGCGGCCGCAGCGCTGTGCAACGACGCCACCATCGAACCGAACACCGGGGACTCCTTAGACGTCGCCCTCTTGCGCTGGGTGGGCGTCGATGAGGTCGATCGTCTGCGGTCTCGGTTCCGCATCACGGACAACCAGCCCTTCGATTCGGAC
>DASSMG010000364.1:0-2301 GCA_035688995.1 Actinomycetota bacterium | reverse complement strand
TGCGTGGTCGTTCGCGGTCGATTCGGTCTACAAGGGTGAGATCCATGAAGAGCAAGAGATCGTCACCTCACAGCAGAGCAGCGCGTGCGGATTCAGCTTCGACGAGGGACAGCGTTACGTCGTGTTCGCTTTCTCACGCCCGGGCGGAACACTGACGACGAACTCCTGCTCGAACACCAGGCCCTGGCCGGCGGGGCGAGAGCTGGCTCTCGGAGGAGCGGAGCCTCATCCGCCGGTCCGGGGTCAGTCGGGGCGCAGCAATCTGGGCGTTCTGATCGTCGGCGGTTTGTTGATCGGGGGAGCGGCTCTGACCTTCACGAAGCTGCGTCGCGTCTCGACGCTCGCCGATCCGACGACCGAGGATCAGCGACGCGATTGATGCGCGAGGAACTCGAGTAGGTCGGCGCGCGTAAGCACCCCGGCCGGGCGCGCTCCCTCGGCGACGACGATCGCTTCGGCTCCTCGCGATAGATCCGCGAACATCTCCTCGACCCCGGCGGAGGACTGCACGACCGGGAGCGGGGGATCCATCACTTCCGCCACATCGCGATTGATCGCGTCGCCGTCGCGGAAGACCTTGTCCAGCAGGCTGCGCTCCTGGATCGAGCCGACGATCTCCGACAGGCCCTGGGGGTGATCCGTCCGTGCCACGGGCAGTTGCGAGATCCCGTACTGCTGGAGGAGGTCGATCGCGCCGCCGACCTTGGCGCTCGACGGAACCGCCACGAGGTCGGGGATAGGAGCGTCGAGGCGCCGCTTCTCGAGCATCACTTCGCCGATGCGTGCTGCCGTTCCGGGCCGCTCGATGAAGCCGTGCTCGAGCATCCAGTTCTCGTTGTAGATCTTGCTCAGGTAGCTCTTGCCCGAGTCCGGGAGGATCACCACCATCACGTCGTCCTTGGTCAGGTCGCGGGCGACCTCGAGCGCGGCCCACATCGCGGTTCCGGCCGAGCCACCGACGAGGAGTCCCTCTTCTCTCGTGATCCGCCGCGCAGTGAGGAACGAGTCCCGGTCCGACACCGTCACCCAGCGGTCGACGATCTCGCGGTCGAGCGTGTCGGGCCATGATTCCTTCCCGATGCCCTCGACGAGGTAGGGCCGGGGCTCACCGCCCGAGAAGATCGATCCTTCGGGATCGGCGCCGATCACCTGGACGTCCGGGTTCTTCTCCTTCAGGTAGCGCCCGGCCCCCGAGACGGTGCCGCCGGTTCCGACCGACACGACGAGATGGGTGATCCGTCCGTCGGTCTGCTCCCAGAGCTCGGGACCGGTCGACTCGTAGTGAGCGGTCGGGTTCATGTCGTTGTGGTACTGGTTCGGCTGGAACGCGCCGGGGATCTCCTCGGTCAGCCGGTCCGCGACCCGGTAGTAGGACTCGGGGGAGTCGGGGGCTACCGCCGTGGGCGTGATCACGACCTCCGCGCCGTAGGCCCGGAGGAGCGCCACCTTCTCCATGCTCATCTTGTCCGGCATCGTGAAGATGCAGCGGTAGCCCTTGATGGCGGCCGCTATCGCTAGCCCGACCCCGGTGTTGCCCGACGTCGGCTCGACGATCGTCCCGCCGGGCTGCAGTTTGCCCGCCCGCTCGGCCGCCTCGAGCATCCGGATGCCGATCCGGTCCTTGACGCTCCCGCCCGGATTCAGCATCTCGAGCTTGCCGATCAGATCGCACGGAACCTCCCGCCCGATCCTGGTGAGACGGAGCAACGGGGTGTCGCCGATGAGATCGAGCAGCGAGTCGCGAACGTCCATCGGGCCCATCGTTGCCGACTCCGGGGGCGCGCGCAACCAGGTCCCCGCCGTGGATATGCGGCTTGCCTTACTGTTTACGACGCAACAATCCCGGTACGATGGTGCGCTCATGACTAACGATCGCGAGCGCGACCACCACCTCGAAGACGACGCCGGCATAGTGGCGGAGGAGCCTCGCCACTCCCGCGACGACGTGATCGCCGAGGAGACCGGCGTGGTTGCGGCCCCCAGCGAAGGCGACGCCACGACCCTGATCGTCTCGGAGGAGGCCGCCCGGGCCAAGTCCACCGAGCCGAAGACGGCCGCCACGAGGCGAGATGTGGTGGCCCCGGCCCGCAGGTTCCGTGTGCGGGTGCCGCGTCTCGGTCGCAAATCGCTGATCGCGCTGGGGGTCGCCGTCCTGCTGGCGTTCTCAGGGGTCGCCTACGCCACCTACGACTACGACCAGCATTACGACGGCAAGATCCTGCCGGGCATCACCGTGGGTGGGGTCGACGTCGGCGGCATGACCCGCCACGAGGCGCTGGCCGCGGTCGAGGCTGCAAGCCG
>DASSMG010000363.1:0-2315 GCA_035688995.1 Actinomycetota bacterium | reverse complement strand
CCGCCATCTCGACGCCGAACGGCCGAGCGCGCCCGACGATCCCGGCCACAAGCCGGAGCGCTTGAAGTGCAACTCGCATCCCGGCATGGGACGGGAGTTCCGCGGCGACCCCGAAGACATCGCGTGGAACGCACGGCTGTTCGGCTCCGACCGGCCCCCGAAACCGCATCACGAGATCGGTGAGGACTGGGTCAAAGACCAGCGCGTCCACGTCCACGGCGGGGCGGGGCGCGTGGGGAGCGTCATCGAGGTCACGCCTCCCGACGCCGACGTCGAGCGCTGGTTCATCGAGTCGGCGATCACCAACGGCTTCGCGCCGGACCACGCCCGGGCGATGTGGAAAGAGGTCTTCTCGTTCGCGTCGTTCGGGTTCTGCAAGTCGCATGCCGCCGCGTTCGCGCTTCCTACATACATATCGGCGTATCTGAAAGCGCATTACCCGGCGCACTTCCTCGCCGGAGTCCTGACGCACGACCCCGGCATGTACCCGCGGAGGCTGATCGTGGCCGATGCGCGTCACTTCGGCATCGCGATCCTGCCGATCGACGTGAACCGCTCCGACAAGGTCTACAGAGTGGAGACCCTCACGCCCGCTTCGGAGTCGCCGTCCGCTGCACTCAGGCACCCCGTTTTTAAGCCTTCGCTCCGGGACGGCGCTCCTCCGCTGTCGCAATGGGGTATCCGGCTCGCGTTCTCCGAAGTTCGGGACATCTCCGATGCCGAGATCGACTCGATCCTTCAGGCGCGCGAGGCCGGGGGTGACTTCACCTCGCTCGAAGACCTGTGGCGGCGGACCGAGCTGTCGCAACCCGTGCTCGAGCATCTCGTTCACATCGGGGCCCTCGACGGCATCGAACGCACGAGGTCGCGGCGCGAGCTCTTGTGGAAGGTGCTCGAGCTCACCGATACGAAAGCACTCACTGCGGGGCGCAAGAAAGCGCGGAAGCCGACGGCCGCGCGGCAACTGAGTCTCACTCTCGACGAGTCCATAACCGAGTCGCTTCCCGGGCTTCCCGACTACACACCCCTCGAGAAGCTCGAAGCCGAGCTCGAAGTGTCGGGGATCGACGCCAGCCGTCACGTGATGGAGCTCTACCGATCGTTGCTGCAAGAGATCGGCTGCGTCCCCGCGCACGAACTGAATCGGTGCCGCAACGATTCGCTCGTATGGGTCGCCGGGGTCAAGGTGGCGAGTCAGACCCCTGCCATCCGTTCGGGACAGCGCATCATCTTCCTCACGCTCGACGACTTCACCGGTCCGATCGACGTCACCGTGTTCGAGCGCGTTCAGCCACGTTGTGCCCGCACGGTGTTCCATTCATGGCTGCAGCTGGTACGTGGGAACGTCCGCAAACGTGGTGGTGCGTCGTTCACGTACGAGACCGATCCGACCAACGTGGGCCTCACGGTCGTCGCACAAGAGGTCTTCGATCTCGCCGAGCTGGCGCAAGACCGTAAGAACGGGCACTCGATAGCCGCATCGCTCGGCCGTCAGCGCAAGAAACAGACCCTCGCGGGGCTCGCCGATCCCGAAGGTGACCTGCGCGCGCGCACGAAACTGTGGCATGCGAGTGGCGGCAGTGCCGGCCGGTGACAACTACTGCTGTAGTTGGCGGCGTAAGTCTGTCGAGTCCGTTGCCTAGCCGCGCGCTCATCGTTAAGTTACGGCGATGGCGACGTCCACCGGGGAGCCGGCCGAGCAAACGTCGCCCGACAACCCGGCCCCCGGACCGCGCGTCCCGGGGCCCCCGGGCCGCCCCCCACGACCGCATCGTCTCCGCCTCCTCGATCCGCTTCGACAACGCGACTTCGGGCTGCTATGGGTCGGGATGACCGCGTCGCTGATCGGCGACGGGCTCTATTTCGTTGCGATCGCGTGGCAGGTGCTCGATCTATCCGATCGTCCCTCGGCGCTGTCCATCGTGGGCGTCGCCTGGACGGTGCCGCAACTCTTGTTCCTGTTGATCGGAGGCGTCCTAACCGATCGGTTGGACCGCCGCACGGTACTGATCGGATCCGACGTCGTCCGTGGGGTCGCCATCGGAGTGTTGGGTGTCCTGTCGATCGCGGGGACGCTCGTGTTGTGGCACGTCGTCGTTCTCGTCGCGATCTACGGTGCCGCGGAAGCTTTCTTCATGCCCGCGTTCGGTGCCATCGTGCCGGATCTCGTGCCGAGCGACATGCTGGTGCAGGCGAATTCCCTCGATCAGTTCGTCCGCCCGGTCGCTCTTCGACTCGTTGGGCCCGCGCTCGGCGGACTCGTCATCGCCGGCCTCGGCGTCGGATGGGCATTCATCTTCGACGCCGCCTCGTTC
>DASSMG010000362.1:0-3199 GCA_035688995.1 Actinomycetota bacterium | reverse complement strand
CCTGGATCCCACGGATCGTCTTCGACGCCTCTTTGACCGCGTTGCGAACCGCGTCGCTGAACGACTTCGGTGAGCTCCCCACCAATTCGGTGATCTTGACTACGCCGCCCGGCTGCTCTCCGGTAGCCATGCCGCCTCCTTCGCTCGGGAATCGGGACGCGTCGCGTCCTACCCGGGCGCTACGGCCGCTAACCCGCGGTACGAGAGCCGAGCGTCACGGTGGCCGACGTCGTCGACGGGCTGTAGCGGTCGGTGCCCGCGAACGAAGCCGTCACCTCGTAGGTCCCGGGCGGCCCCGGGGTCTTGCTCTGGACGCTCGCGACCCCGCGGGGGTCGGTCGTCGCGGTGAAGGTGGTGCCGCGGAACGTGATGGTCACCGTCGCGCCCGAAACCGGTCCGTCGGACCCGGTCAGGGTGGCCGCCAGGGTCGCCGTGCCTCCGACCCTTGCGGTGACGTCGCCCGAGTACGTGAGTGTCGTGGACGGGTCGAACGAGTCGGTGTGGGGAACCACCACGAGGACCTCGGCGCCGTCTGCCTGGGGGATGGAGACCTGGATCCCGGCCGACAGCTCGGCCGAGGTCGCGGTCCCGACCACGGTGCCGGTCGGAGCCTCGATCAGGTCGAAGGTCCGCCCCGCGGGGACGTTGGCCAGCGAGATCTGCTTCGTTGCGTCCGGAGACGACTGGCGGAACGCGAGCAGCGCGCCGCGCCCGGCTTCCGGATCCCACGTCTGCAACGCGGTCCAGCCGTCCTCCAGCGGGTCGGCCAGCAAGGGGTACGCCATGCCCCCGAGCTCGGACCGGTAGGTCTTGTAGAAGTCGATCCACGGGGCCGCACGGTCGACCACTTCGTCCGGCAACTTGCGGAGATCGCTGAAGAACGTCATGTGCGACGGGAACGCCGCGGCCATCAGCGTGCCGGTCGGGACCTTCGCGACGTCGCTTCCGTTACCGAGGAAGTGCTGACCGAGGGAGAACGTCGGGATGAACGGGCTGAGGTTCCACAGGTTGTGCAACAGGTGGCCGTAGTCGGGGGACCCGTTCTGGAACCACGAGGGCCCGCGAGTCACGGAGTCGAACGGGAACAACCGGTAGTCGTTGGTCTCATCGATCTGGAACGTCACTGCCGGGTGATCCGCCCGGAGCCGGTCGAGCATCGCGACGAAGCGGTCGTGGTAGTCGTACATGTCGCCCTGGCCGGCGCAATCGAGCCACACCAGGAAGTCGAACTTGAAGTAACGGACCCCCCAGTTCTCGATCGCGTTGCGGATCCGGGATTCCACCCACGGGATTGCGTCCGGCCCCCACGTTCCGAGCCCGGCTTCACTCGAGCCGCTCCCTTCCTGGAGACGGTCGGCCGCGGACAGCGCATGGCCTACCGGCGCGCACGCCCATTCCGGATGTGCCGCGTAGATCTCCGAGTGGAAGTTGAAGTGCATCGGGTTCATCCACAAGCCGAGCTTCATCGGTGCGATCGCCTGTCTGACCGCATCGAAGTTGCAGTCGGGGAAACGAGGTCGGAACTTCGAGTTCGGATCACCGTCCCAGCGCGGCTCGGGATGGTCGGGGCAGTCGGGGAACCAATCGCCCGATATCGCCTGCCATCCGTCGTCGAGGATGAAGGTGTCGACGCCCAGACGCTTCGCCTTGGGCGCGACCGTGTTGACCATGTCGAGGTTCATGTCGTCCTTCGCGCCGGTGGAGATCGCGTTGTTGTCGGTCCCGTTCGAGTTGAACGTCACGTCGTGGTCGTAGGGGGCCAGCCGGCGCTCGGTGAGGTACTTGTAGAACTGCCACGGTTCGTCGCCCGTTGAAGCGCCGAACCCGGTGAACGAAGCCGGGAGCGAGAAGGCCTGGCCCGGGACGAGCGCCCGATTGCGCGCGGGGGCGTCGGTCGGATTCTCGATGTGGCCGTCCTCCTCGAGGGGGCCGAGACTTATGACGTCGCGCGCGAGGTCGACCACCAGGGACTCGGTCGCCCCGTCGTAGGACGCGCGCGACGACGGGAAATCGTTCCGCTCCATCACCATGAACAGCGATGCATCACCGCTCCTCGACGAGATCCATTCGCCGGGGGCCGAAACGCTCTCGCCCACGTCGCCCGACGTGGACGCCCGCCACGTACCTCCGTGAGCGTCGCCGAGCGAGAACGGTGGTCCGCTCCAGTCCGGATCGCGCCAGTCGGCGCCGGCGCGGAACGCGTTCACGGTCGCGGCCACGTCCGAGCCCACCGCAGCGTTGTCCAACGTTGCCCCTGCGATCACGAGGGGGCCGAGCGGGTTCAGGATCGTCTGCGTCCTCATCCCGGCGATCCCGTCGTAGACCTCGACCACGCGAGTCGCATCGATACCCGGTCCCACGAGTTCGATCGACAGCCGGAGCCCGTTACCGATGTCGGTCACGGTCACACCGGTTGCCGCGAATGCGGTGCTCGGGACCCACACCTTCCCGACCTGGATCGAGAAGTCCTGCGCCGATCCGGCGGTGACGGTCGCCTGCCGTTTGTCGACGAGCGCCGTCGTCGCGAACGCGGCGCGGTCCCACGTCCTTTCGATCATGGCGTTGCCCGCCACGATGCCGTCGTCGGTGACGGTCGCATACGTCGAACCCGACGAGTATCGAGCCGCGTCGGCCGCATGAGCCACCGGCGCCACGGCCGCGATGACGAGTGCTGCGAGGGCGAGGGAAACGGCGCGGCGGATCATCGCGTCAGTGGCCGGACGTGACGGTGAACGTGTCGCGATCCTGCGTTGGCGAGTAACGATCGCTGCCCCCGAAGGACGAGACGACCTCGTAGCTGCCCGGAGGGCCGTTCACCTTGACCGTGGCCGAAGCGCGGCCGGCATCGTTGGTTGTTGCGTCGTAGGTGGTGCCGTGGAATGAGAACTCGACGCCGGCCCCTGAGATGGGTCCGTCGCTCCCGGTTAGCACCGCCGACAACGTCGTCGACGATCCGACCTTTGCCGAGGTCGCACCGTCGTAGACGAGAGTCGTCGCGGGATCGAACTGCTGCGATTCGAAGTAGATGGGCGAGGTCATCGCAACGACGGCAAGACGTGATGTGCAGTAAGCGACCTGCTCGCCCGACCACGACGCGATCTGGTCACAGAATGGTTGCAACTCCTTTCGGAGCTCGCCCGCGTCCTTGTAATAGACCTCGGCACGAAGCCATGTGGATGTATCCGGGACGTCGATCGTG
>DASSMG010000361.1:0-3548 GCA_035688995.1 Actinomycetota bacterium | reverse complement strand
CGAGATCAACCCGCCCCGGGACCTGAGCGTCAGCCCGCTGTTCCAGGTGGGATTCGCCCTCCAGAACGCGCCGGTTCCCGATTTCGAGTTCGCCGGTCTCGACATCGCCTACGACGAGGTCGAGGACACGACCGCGAAGTTCGACCTGTCGCTGGATCTCTACGCGATCGAAGGGCGGTTGGCCGGTGCCGTCAACTTCAACACGACGCTGTACGAGCCGCCGACCGTGACGGCTCTGATCGGTCATTTCGAGACGTTGTTGAGCGCGGCTGCCGAGGCCCCGAGCGAACGCGTGTCCCGGCTGCCACTCCTTCCCGACGACGAACGGGATCTCGCGATCCGCGGCTTCAACGACCGCTCCCTCGACTACGAGGCCGACGTCCTGCCGAACGAACTGCTCGAACGGTGGGCTCGCACCACCCCCGACGCGGTTGCGCTGACCTTCGGTGGGGATGAGCTCACCTATCGGGAGCTGAACGACCGCGCGAACCGGCTGGCGCGACGGTTGCGCGACCTCGGCGTCGGGCCTGAAGTCGTCGTCGGCATCGCGCTCGACCGGGGCTTCGACCAGATCGCGGCCGTGTTCGCGGTGTGGAAGGCGGGGGCCGGATATCTCCCGATCGACCTTGCCCAACCGGCCTCGCGGGTTTCCTTCATGCTTGCCGACACCCGCGCCACGGTGACGATCACGACTTCCGACCTGGCACCGGCGGTGTCTGCCGCGGGAGTGACGCTGGTGGTTCTCGATGCCGAACGCGACGTGATCGACAAGTACCCCGGCGACGATCTCGAGCCGGTCGCGACTCCCCGCAACCTCGCCTACGTGATCTTCACGTCGGGATCGACGGGGACGCCGAAAGGGGTCGCGGTCGAGTACCGCGGGTTGGCGAACTACATCGCGGTCGAGCGCAGCGTGCTGGAGATGAGCTCCGACGACCGGATCGTTCAGTTCTCTTCGCTCGCGTTCGACGCGTCGATCCTCGACATCGGACTGATGCTTGCCGGCGGAGGGACCCTGTGTCTCGGGACGCGCGAATCGCTGCTTCCCGGCGACGACCTCTACGAGACGATGCGCACCGAGCGGATAACGGTTGCCAGCATGCCGCCCTCGGCGGTCGCCGCTCTGCCGTCGAGCGACCTGCCCGATCTCCGGGTGCTGATGATCGGCGGGGACGTGCTGTCGGGCGAACTGGCGCAGCAATGGTCGCGAGGACGACGCGTGTTCAACGGCTACGGTCCGACCGAGGCGACGATCGGATGCGCCTGGGGCGAGGTGGAGCATCACGCGTCGCTGACCCTGGAGGCGCCACCCATCGGGCCCCCGTTCCCGAACGTGCCGATCTACGTGCTGGACCCGATGCTGGAGCCGTGCCCGGTGGGGGTCCCGGGCGAGCTCTACATCTCGGGCGTACAGGTGGCCCGGGGCTACGCGCAGCGACCCGGCCTCACCGCCGAGCGATTCCTGCCCGATCCCTTCGCCGTCGCACCGGGGACCCGGATGTACCGATCGGGTGACCGCGCCCGGTTCCTCGCCGACGGACGACTCGAGTTCCTCGGACGCATCGACCGCCAGGTCAAGGTGCGCGGGTTCCGGATCGAGCTCGGCGAGATCGAGGCGGCGATGTCGGGGCATCCGGCGGTGGAAGAAGCCGTAGTGGTCGCGCTCGACGACGACAACGACAAGCGCTTGGTCGCGTATTACCGCGGCGGCGACGCGACCGTCGGCGAGTTGCGCGGGTTCCTTGCCACGATGGTGCCGGACTACATGATCCCGTCGGTGTTCATCAAGCTCGATTCGTTCCCGACCACGACGGCGGGAAAGATCGACCGCGGCGCGTTACCGGCACCGGAGGCGGTTCGACCCGAACTCGACAGTCCCTTCACCCGTCCCCGCACCGCAACGGAGGAAACGCTCGCGGAGATCTGGCAGCAGGTCTTGCACGTCGACCGAGTCGGCATCTTCGACAACTTCTTCGCTCTGGGCGGCGATTCGATCCTCGCGATCCAGGTCATCGCCAAGGCGAACGAAGCCGGTGTCGCGTTGACCGCGAAGCAGTTGTTCCAGGCGCAGACGATCTACGACCTGTCGCTGCTGGGGGCGGGGGCCACGTTCATCCCCCCGGAGCAGGGAGCGATCGTCGGACCCGTTCCTCTGACGCCGATCCAACACTGGTTCTTCGAGCGGGATTTCGCAGAGCGACATCACTTCAACCAGACGACCATCCTCGATTGCCCCGCCGACGTCGATCCGGACCTGTTGGAACGCGCGGTCGGGCTGTTGATGTTCCAGCACGACGTCCTTCGGGCGCGCTTCAGGCGAGTGGACGATGGGTGGAGCCAGATCCTTGAGGAGCCGGGCGACGAAGTGCCCTTCGTCCGGATCGATCTCTCCGATCTCGACGATGCCCGCCAGGACGATGCGTTCCTCGACGAGATGGCCAAGCTACAGGCCGGCCTCGATCTCGGGTCCGGTCCGGTCATCCGCGCCGCGCTGTTCGAATTCGGTCCCAACACCACGCCGAACCTGGCGCTGATCGTCCATCACCTCAGCGTCGATGCCGTGTCGTGGCCCATCCTCGTGGAGGACCTGATCGATGTCTACGGGCAGCTCCAGCGCGGCATCGAGCCGCGACTTGCGCCGAAGACGACCTCGTTCAAATGGTGGGCGCATCACCTCACGGAGTACGCGCAGTCGCGGGAGCTACGCAGAGAGCTCGATCACTGGCTGACGGTGCCGCCCGCCGACGGAGCCGGCCTGCCGATAGATCACGACACGGGGCCCAACGACATGGCCTCGAACGAGGCGTTCGTCGTCGCGCTGGACGAAGAGGCCACGCACTCGCTCGTCCACGACGTGCCCAAGGCGTTCGGGACGCAGATCATGGACGGCCTGGTCGCAGCGTTCGCAACCGCGGTCCAACGCTGGGCCGACCTCGGAGGCCTCTACGTCGACCTCGAGGGTCACGGCCGGGAAGAGCTCGTCGAAGGTGCCAACCTGTTCGCCACGGTCGGATGGTTCACGACCATCTCGCCGTTCTTCCTCGCCGTCGATCCGGACGCTCCGCCCGCGGAGCGGATCCGTGCCGCGCAACGCAAGCTCGCCGCGGTCCCCAACAAGGGGATCGGCTACGGGATACTCCGGTACCTGACCGATGAAGGAAAGCAACTCGCCGAGCTCCCGTCACCCGACATCGCGTTCAACTACATCGGCCGGGTGGATGCCGCCTATCAGTCCTCCGCACCGTTCCGCCCGACGCACGGCATGACGGGTCCGTTGATGGCTGCGACCGCACCGCGGGTGCACCTGATCGAGACCAACTGTTCGGTCACGCACAAGCTGTTCCAGGCGCGCTGGGATTACAGCACGAATCTCCACAAGAGAGAGTCGATCGAAGCACTCGCCGCCGCGTTCAACGACGCGTTGAGGGAGATCGCGTTCGCCGGCCGCGCCGCGGTGGGCGAGCGGCGGTGACCCCGCCCCCCGGGGCGGACGCATGGACCGTGGTGCCGAAGCCCAGTCGCGATCCAAGCCTCCGGTTGTTCTGTTT
>DASSMG010000360.1:0-4232 GCA_035688995.1 Actinomycetota bacterium | reverse complement strand
AGCTACATCGGCGACCCGCGCTTTGTTCAGGTACGAGTCCGACCACGCGGGCTTGACGTCGAGGACGGCCGAGAACGCGACGATCCTGGTCTCGGGCACGATCGTGCGGAGCATCAGCGCCGTGCCCTCGCCGTCCATGTGCGGCATCAGGTAATCGAGGATGACAACGTCGGGTTGGTGCTTCAGGGCGAGAGGAACGGCCTCGACCCCGTTGTCGGCCTCGCCGACGACCTCGAGACCCTCCGTCTCGCACATCAGCCGCAGGACGTGACGGATCTCCTCATCGTCGTCAACGATGAGAACGCGCCCTCTGCTGTGATCGCGATCCTCATTGGTCATCCGCACACCCCTCCCTCGGGACGTCAGGGTAGCTAGGAGGACCTGCGTTGGGAAGAGGGACAATCCATCAATCTCCCGACGAAAGCTACGAAATCGGACGCAGTAAGGACTTCGGGCCGGGCCGTCGGCGCGACACCGACTTCCGCGAGCGACCGCTCGACATCGTCGGGCGCGAACTCCGTCAACGACGACCTCAGCATCTTGCGCCGCTGAGAGAACGCGGCCGACACGATCCGTGCCACGGCGGTTAGGTCGGCATCGAAGGGTGCGGTGCGCCGGACCACGCGGACGACGACGGAATCGACATTGGGTACCGGCCAGAACACCGTTCGCGGCACGCGAGCGACAACGCGGGCATCGGCGAACAAAGCCACCATCACGCTCGGCTGCCCGTAGGTGCGCGATCCCGGTCCTGCGGCAAGCCTCTCCCCGACCTCGCGTTGCGTCATCACCGTCAGCTCCGAGATCTGGGGTGCTTCAGTCAGAACCTTGATGACGAGTGGTGCCGCGATGTTGTACGGAAGGTTCGCCACGAGCTTCGTCGCCTCGACCGCACCGAGCTCGATCCGCATCGCATCCGCCTCGACGATCTCGACACGGTCACCGACGACCTCGCGCAATGCGCCGACGAGTCGGGGGTCGATCTCAACGGCCGTCACGCGTCGTGCGCGCGCCGCGAGTGCCACGGTCAACGAACCGATGCCCGGTCCAACCTCCAGTACGGAGTCGTCCTCCGAGACCTCTGCCAACTCGACGATCCGCCGGATCGTGTTGGGGTCGATGACGAAGTTCTGCCCGCGGGTCTTGGTGGGGACGACGCGATGACGGCTCAGGAGCTCGCGCACCCGCGCCGCCCCGAGTAAGTCGTCGGTCACCGCGCGAAGCCGAACAGAACACGAGCGTTGAGCATCGTCTGCTCGGCGAGCACGTGCGACGAAACATCGCGCGCCTGCGCGACGGCCGCAGCAACGAACGACACGAGCCGGGGCTCGTTCGGCTTACCCCGATGTGGCATCGGCGCCAGGTACGGAGAGTCGGTCTCGACCAACAAGCGATCGTGAGGGGTGAGACGAGCGCAATCGCGGAGAGGCTCCGACTTTGCGAAGGAGACGTTGCCCGCGAAGGAGATGAAAGCACCCAATCCGACCGCGACCGGCAGTTGTTCCGTGGTCCCGCTCCAGCAGTGGAAGACGAACCGCTCGGGCGGCCCTACGTCGGCCAGTAGGTCGAGAGCCCGTTGGACCGATTCCCGCGTGTGGATGACGAGGGCACGATCGAAGCGCTTCGCGAGGTCGATGTGATCGAGGAAAGCTTGCTCCTGCACATCGGGGGGTGCATCGTCCCGGTAGAAATCGAGACCGGTCTCGCCGACGGCCACCACGTCTTCCGACGCGAGCATCGACTCGATCTCGTCACGCGCCGACGGCGTCCATTCGAGAGCGGAGTTCGGGTGCACACCGACCGCCGCGAAGATCCCGTCGCGTGCCGCAAGCGCCACCGCGGCACGACTGGAGTCGACGTCGATACCGGCGGTCAACATCCCGGTCACGCCCGCTTGATGAGCGCGGTCGATCACTCGATCGACCGGCTCCTCGTCGGCACAGAGGTGGAGATGGCAGTGCGAGTCGAACCACACCGCCTAAGTCCGTTCCGCCGCCTCTTCGATGCGAGGGAACAACGGGTCCCCCAACGAGATCTGCGTTCCTTCCCGAAGGAGTCCCCACTGCAGTCCCGTCTCGAAGGTCGAGTTCTCGATGGGTCCGTCTTGTCCGAGACGCCGCCACAGTTCCTGCGCCGCGCGCGGCGTGATCGACGCCATCATGAGCGCCAATAGCCGCAGCGACTCGAGTAATTCGTAGAGCACGACCTCGAGTCGCCTCCGTTGCGTCTCGTCCTTGGCGAGTGCCCACGGGGCAACTTCTTCGACGTACGAGTTCGCCTTGCGGACGAAAGAGAAGACGGACTTGCATGCCTGGGTCGGGTTCAGCAACTCGATCGAACGAGCCATATGCCGGAAGGCCTCGGCTTGGGCGTGCATGAGCTCGTGTTCCGAAGGGGTCCGTTCGTCGTCGTCGGGCGGACGGGGCACGACCCCATCGAGGTAGCGCACCACCATCGACGTGACGCGCGACGCGAGGTTGCCGAAATCGTTCGCGAGATCCAAGTTGTACCGATCGACCATCGCTTCCCACGAGAAGTTCCCATCCTGGCCGAACGAGATGTCTCTCATGAAGTAGTAGCGGTAGCCGTCGGAGCCGAAAGTGCTCAGCAGGTCGTGGGGGGAGATCCCTGTGAGACGCGACTTCGACATCTTTTCGCCACCGACCTGTAAGTAGCCGTGCGCGAACACGGTGCGCGGGAGCTCGAGACCGAGAGCCATGAGCATCGCCGGCCATATGACCGAGTGGAACCACAAGATGTCTTTGCCGACCATGTGCACGTCGGCCGGCCAGATCCGCTCGAACATCGCCTCGTCCGTCCCGTACCCGACCGCCGTGGTGTAGTTCTGGAGGGCGTCGATCCAGACGTAGATCACGTGACGGGGGTCCCACGGGATCGGGATGCCCCAGTCGAAACTGACGCGCGAGATCGACAGGTCATCGAGTCCCTGCCGGAGCTTTCCCAGGATCTCGTTCCGTCTCGTCTCCGGCATGATCGCCCGCTCGTCGCTCTCGTAGCGCTCGATCAGAGGTTGTGCGTACTTGGACAGCCGGAAGAAGTAGTTCTCTTCCTCGATCTCTTCCGGAACGGTCGCGTGCAACGGGCACTTCCCGTCCACCAGCTCGTCGGGCGTGTAGAAGGCCTCACAGCCAACGCAATAGAGCCCCTTGTAGGTGCCGAGGTAGATCTCGTCCTTGTCGTAGAGGGCCTGGACGAACTTCTGGACGGGCCCCTCGTGGCGCTCCTCGGTGGTCCGGATGAAGTCGTCGTTCGTGATGTCGAGGGCCTTCCAGACCTCGGTCCAGCGCGGGACGATCTGGTCGGTCCACTCTTTGGGGGCCAATCCCTTGGACTCCGCGGTCCGCAGCAGCTTCTCGCCGTGCTCGTCGGTCCCGGTGAGGAAATGGACGGCCCGGCCCTCGAGGCGATGGAAGCGACAGATGAGGTCTGAGGCGATCGTTGTATACGCATGACCTAAATGCGGTAGGTCGTTGACGTAGTAGATCGGGGTCGTTAGATAGAAGACGGCATCGCTCATGGGTGTCCGTTTCGTCCAGGTTGGCTGGATTAGTTCTTGACTGGGGCGGGGTTGACGGCTAGATTCTCCAGTACTTACCAGTTGCCGCCTGGTTCAGGCGGGGGGAGGACACGATGAAGTCTACCGGCGTGGTCCGCAAGATCGACGAGCTGGGCCGCGTAGTGCTGCCCTCCGAGCTCCGTCGAGTCTTCGGAATCAGAGAAGGCGACGAATTGGAGATCAGCGTCAGCGGCGAACAGATCATCCTGCAGAAGCGCCAGGACCTCTGTCTGTTCTGTGGAGCGGAATCTCCGATGATCGAGTACCGCGGTCGGCGCGTCTGCGAAGACTGTGCCGGCGAGCTCGGTCAGAGAGGTCGCATCGAGGTCCGCCTGCCGGACACCGAACCCGCGCAAACCGCACAACCGACACAGACCACCTGATCTTCTCTTAATCCGCGTCGCGACCGTCTTCTACGAGCGCGTCGAAGACTCGACGTTTGCCGACACCGGCCTCTCGAGCCACTTGGTTCAGCGCGTCCTTGCGCGCCACACCGGTGTCCATCAGCTCACGAGCGCGCCGGGCGAGCTCTTCCGCAGGTGGAACCGGCCGTTCGTCCCCGATCGCGCCTCCGACGACGACGGCAACCTCACCGCGCGGTGACTCCGCCCGTGCCCAGTCCCTCAGCTCGCCCAGGGTTCCGCGCTTGATCTCT
>DASSMG010000359.1:0-2030 GCA_035688995.1 Actinomycetota bacterium | reverse complement strand
TGCTACCGCATCGAGGCCCATGGGACCGCAGATGATCCCCGTCTTTACCGCGACGAGGCGGAAACCGAGAGATGGAGGCCGCTCGAACCCGTGACGCGCACCGAGGGGTATCTCAAACGCATCGGCGTCCTCGACGACACTCGGATCGCCGAGGTGCGCGCCGAGGCGAAGGCCGCTATCGCAGAGTCCGTCAAGGAGATGGAAGCGATCGCGCAGCCCGGTCGCGAGATCCTGTTCGACACGGTCTACGCGTCGGGGCGCCCGTGGACGTTCGACGAAGGCCTCGACGAGCTCGAACACGTCGAGAGACCTCCGGAGGTCAAGCCGATCGGCCCTCAGCCCGGACCGTCCACCGGCGACCACGAGGAGCCGAAGTAATGCCGGGACTGACGATGGTCGAAGCCCTCAACAAGGGACTCCATGAAGCGATGGAGGCCGACGATCGCGTCGTTCTCCTGGGGGAAGACGTCGCGCAAACCGGCGGCGTGTTTCGCGTCACGCAGGGATTGAAGGAACGGTTCGGAGACGCCCGGGTCGTCGACACTCCGTTGGCCGAGGCCGGCATCGTCGGAAGCGCGATCGGCATGGCGATGTACGGACTCCTACCGGTCGTCGAGATCCAGTTCGACGTGTTCGTGTACCCCGGCTTCGAGCAGATCGTGACGCACGCCGCTCGCTTGGCATGGCGAACGCGCGGCGAGGTACCGGCCTCGATCGTGATCCGCATCCCGTTCGGCGGTGGGGTCCGGGCCCCCGAACTCCACTCCGACTCTCCAGAAGCACTGTTCGCGCACGTCCCGGGGCTCAAGGTCGTATGTCCGACGACGCCGAGCGACGCACGAACGATGCTGCTCGCGGCGATCGAAGACCCCGACCCCGTGATCTTCATGGAACCGAAACGCATCTACCGCGCCGGCCGGGAGGAGATCCCCGAGGATCCGCCGTTCGAGATCGGCAAGAACGGCTCGAACGGATACAACCGTTACCTATCGACCGCGCGCATCGCGCGCGAGGGAACCGATCTTGCGATCTTGACCTATGGAGCGACGCTCCCTCTCTGTTTGGAAGCGGCCGAGAAACTGGCGGCCGAAGGTACCGACGCACGCGTCGTGGACCTGCGGTCGCTGTATCCCCTCGACGTCGACATGATCGTGGACAGCGCGCGTCGTTGTCGAAGGGCGCTCGTCGTGCACGAAGCCCCCCGGACCGCAGGACTGGGGGCCGAGGTCTCGAGCCTCATCCACGAACGGGCGATCCTGGATCTCGAGGCTCCCGTGGGCCGGGTCACCGGTTACGACGTGCCGTTCCCACAGTTCGCCAACGAAGACGACTACCTGCCGTCGGTCGACCGCATCATGGCGGGAGCCCGCAAGGTCCTGGACTTCTAGGGTTACGCGATGGCCGACTTCACACTGCCCGACCTGGGCGAGGGCGTTACCGAAGCCGAGATCGATCGGTGGCTCGTCACCGAAGGTGACGTGATCGCCGAGGACGACCCCCTCGTCGAGGTCATCACCGACAAAGCCACCGCCGAGATACCGTCCCCGTTCGCCGGCAAGGTCGAGCGCATCCACGTCGACTCCGGCGCGGTCGTCCCGGTCGGCACCGTCCTGGTAACGATCGCCGCAGACGCAGATGGCGCCGCCCCTTCGCCGCTGATAGCCGGTGGAGTCGGATCACCGGTCGCCGGCGGGGCGACTGAGGAGGCCTCGGGCCCTTCGGGCGTTACCGCTCCGGGGTCGCCCCCCGCTCCGCTCCTCCAAACCGTTTCTGAGTCGTCGCTCCGGGGGACCGCCCCTCCGCTGTCCGAACGCGCCGAACGAGCCATTTCTCCTGGGAATGGGGTCAAGGCGATGCCGCCCGTGCGGAAGCTCGCTCGCGAGCTCGGCGTGGACATCGCGGTCGTGCCGGGATCCGGGCCGGGGGGCCGGGTCACTCGGGACGATGTCGAGGCTCATGCGCGCGGGGATGTTCCTGCGGCAACCGGTGGACAGGCGACGACCACTACCGCCACTCCTGCGGGTGGGCGG
>DASSMG010000358.1:0-2963 GCA_035688995.1 Actinomycetota bacterium | reverse complement strand
CGCCCCAGGCGCAATCGTTCGTGTGGTCGGGGACCTATCCGACCGGCGTCGCGGGCCCCTACCTCGACACCACGAAAGTGGGCAAGGACTACAAACTCGTCGACTAGGGTCGCATGATGGACGAGCCCCAAGAGCCCAAAGACCCCACGGACGGACCCGAAGAGCCCAAGGTTCCCGCGCGCCATTCCACCGCCGACGACGAGGCGACGAAGGGCGAGAAAGACGCGGCCGCCGACCACGCGAGCGAGCAGTCGATGGATGGGAGCGACCCGCCGGCCTGGTAGTCAATCTCGCCGCAGGCGGGGGATCCTCGACTAGAGGGCGTAGCGGAGTAGGCCACCCACGCCTTCACGGGGGCCGTGGACCTTGCTCAGGTCCGGGATGACCACGACGCGAGAACCGGTACCGAGTGCGGTCCGAACCAGGACGTCCTCCGCCGGAGCCTCGTCGAGATCGCTGAGCCCTAGCTCCGCGAGCGCGCGTCGATCGAGGCCGGCCTGCGTGAGATCTCTCTTGGAGAAGAAGGCGGGGTCGTCCACGCGCCCACGGGCGATCAGCAAGGTCTCGACCTGCGCCTTCGCGAGCGCCGCGAAGATCTCTTCCTTGCCCTCGCACGCGAGATCGTTCTGGCCGCGTTCCTCCTGGAACTTCTCGAGCAGCTCTTCGACCGTGCGCCCGACGAACGCCGCGGCGGCCTTGTCGAGCTCCTCCTGGATGTCTTCGATGCCGGTGGCGGGGCTGCTGCCCAACCCGAACGTGATCGCGTCCACCTCTTGGGGAGCGTTCTCTTCGAGGAATTGGACCGCACGGACGTCACCCGCGAGCACCACGAAGTCGACCTCTTCTGCAGACACCATCTTGCCGAGCTCGTCGGCGACCGCCTTGGCGTTCGCCTCCCAGTTGTTCTCCGCCCGGTTCTGGAAACGCCGCATCGACCATCCACCCGCGTGCACTTTCTGGATCGGATCAGTGTCGCCCTCGACCGTCTCGGTGTCTTCGATCGTGTGCCCGGACACCACATGGATCTCGCCGCCCTCGCGGTCGACGAGCGCGACTACGTAACGAGGGTTCTCTTGGGTCCATTCGACCAACGGCAACAATCGCGGAACGGGCCCGACGGCGACGTCGTCCGCAACGGGCCGAGACAGGTGACGGCGCAGAAGGATGCCTTCGTCGGAGGCGATAACCGCGAGGCCGTTGCCCTTGCGATGCGAATCCGCAACGATCGAATCGACCACTTCGAGCATCGGTTCGGTCGCGCCGGCTTCGACGGCCGTGTCCCGCAACCCTCGCCACCGCAGTGCTATCTCGTCCGGGCCTTCCTCGCGGGCTGCTTCGGTGTTCAGGTAGAGCGATACGAAAGGCCCCGGCTTCTCAATCACGTCGCGTAGGTCGGCGCCGAACTCTCTCGCCACGGAGTCCTCCTCGATAGCAGGCTTGTTTTTTCTTTCCTCGATAGATGCCCGGATGCCTGTGTCACTAACCATGCGGGGTGATGCCAAGCTGGGGGCATGGATACCGACGAGGCTCTCGACCGGCTATACGGCGCCCCCCTCGATCGCTTCACGGAAGAGCGCAACGCGATCGCCGGAGATCTGAAGAAAGACGGCGATCGTGAGGCCGCCGAACGGATCGGCAAGCTGAAGAAACCATCGGTCGCCGCGTGGGCGGTGAACCAACTGGCGCGCCGGGAGAACGGCGCGATCAAGGACCTGCTCGAGTTACAGGAGGGCCTGGCGGCGGCCGGGAACGCGAGCGAGTTGCGCGACCTCACGCGTCGTCGGCGCGAGGTTCTCGGACGACTCCTCGAGCGAGCCCGCGACGTCCTGTCCGATGCCGGTCACAGTCCGGGGGCCGCGACCATCGAGAAGGTGTCGCAGACGTTGATGTCCGCAACGGACCGAGAGAACCGTGAGCTCCTTGCGAAGGGCCGGCTGACGCGCGAGCTGGTGGGGACCGGGCTCGACGCCTTCGGGATAGCCGGCGCGGATGAAGACGTGGACGACCACGACAGGAAGCCCGCGGTCTCTATGAAGGTGAAACGTCAGGTCGAGAAGCTCCGGAGGGACGCCGAACGTGCCGAGGCCGAAGCGACGAGCCTGGCTCAAGAAGCGAACTTCGCGGAGGAACGCGCCCGGCGCGCCCGGGTCGCGGCCGAAGAGGCCGAGGAAACCGCCCGGGTCGCTCGCGAACGGGTGCAGACGGCCGCCGAGGAAGCCGGTCTATAGCTCCTTCGCGATGAAGGCCTCGAGCTGACGAAGGTTGCGCACCTCGACCATCCGGTGCACGTGCGCCGCGTACTCCGTGGCGGCCGAGTCCCCGGTGTCCCAGTCGTGGATCGGCTCCGGGTTGAGCCAGTAGGTGTGTCGAGCCCGGTGCGCGAGCTCTCTCAGCGCGTGCGTCCGACGCGCTCGGTAGTTGTTGCGGGCGTCGCCCAGGATCAACAACGTGGTGCGCGCGGTCACGACGTCTCCGTGGTGGTCCAGGAAGCTCTCGAGGATCGAGCCGTAGTCGGAATGCCCGTCGGAACGCACGACCAGCGCTTCGCGGTTCATGCGATCGACGGCGGCAACGAAATCTTCGTGCTCGAAGAGGTGCGTCACCTCGTCGATCGCATCCACGAACGCGAACGATCGGACCCGTGAGAACTGTGCCGACAGCGAGTGGGTCAGCATCAGCGAGAAGCGCGCGAAGCGGGCGACCGAGCTCGAGACGTCGCACAGGAGAACCAGTTCGGGTCGATGGGGCGGCCGGTGCCGGAACTCGGTCACGAAGGGGACCCCACCCGTGGACATCGCGTGGCGAATGGTGCGGCGGATGTCGAGCGTCCCGCGGGTGCTCCGCCGCCGCTTCATGGCGACCCGGACTGCGAGTTTGCGGGCCAGGGGTCTGATCGCCTTGCGCATCTCGGTGAGGTCGGCCGTGGCACTCAGGAACGGCAACTCCTCGAGCACCGGGTTCAC
>DASSMG010000357.1:0-5655 GCA_035688995.1 Actinomycetota bacterium | reverse complement strand
TGCCGAGCCGATCGGCGATCTCGGATTGGGTGAGCCCCTTGAAGAAGCGCAGGTACACGATCTGCTGCTCGCGCTCCGGAAGCTTGGACATCTCCGGCGCCAGGGAAGCCCGGTATTCGAGGTTCTCGAGGTGCTCGTCCTCGGCACCGAGCTGATCGGCGAACGTGGAGCCGCCATCCTCGGAGTCGATGGGGGCGTCCAGCGACGTGGAGTTGTAGGCCTGCGCTATCTCGAGACCCTCGAGGACCTCTTCTTCTGTGATCCCCGCGGACTCGGCGATCTCCGGGACGGTGGGGGATCGACCGAGGTCGTGGGCCAGGTTCGAGACCGTCTTGGTCAGCTCGAGGTGGAGCTCCTGAAGCCGCCGCGGGACGCGCACCGCCCATCCCTTGTCGCGGAAGTGGCGCTTCAGCTCGCCGACGATGGTCGGAGTTGCATAGGTGGAGAACTCGACCTCCCGATCGAGGTCGAAGCGCTCGATCGCTTTCAGCAAGCCGATGGTCCCCACTTGGATCAGATCCTCCACGGGCTCACCACGATTCCTGAATCGGCGCGCGAGGAACTCGACTAAACCGATGTGTTGCGCCACCAGTCGCTCGCGAAGCCGGAGCCGCCGATCCTCGTCGTCCGTCCCCTGGTACTCCGAGAAGAGCGTGCGCACCTCGTCCTTGGACAAAGTCGCGCGTTCGTTCATCGCTTCGCCTTGACGAGCGTGAACATCGGCGTTCCATCGTCCTGTTGCAGGGACGCCGAATCGACGACCGTGTCGAGGATGCGCCGTGAGAAGTCGGTCAGCTCCGTTCGGACCTTCTGGCCCGGCGCGAACCTCCCGATGCCGGCGATCTCGATGCGGGGGCCATCGATGGCGAAGGTGACTTCGAGTTCCCCATCGCGACCCTGGGATCCCGTGAGGTACGCGGCCATCTCGTCGACCGCGATCTTCAGGTCCTCGATCTCGTCGATCGTGAACTTCAGCCGCGACGCAAGACCGGCCGCGACGAGCCGCACGACCTGGAGGTAGGCAGGCGATGCCGGGATCTTTATCCGAACGTTGTCCATATGAGTGAGGTCGCCGGCGTTAACCGGCCGACGCTTTGCGCTTGGTGGTCTTCTTCTTGGGGGCCGTTTCGCGCTTCTTCTTGGCTTGCTCGACGGACGCCTTCAAAGCTTCCATGAGGTCGACGACCTTCGTCGGCTCCTCTTCGGGGGCCTCCGCGATCGTGATCTCCTGACCCGCAACCTTCTTTTCGACGAGGTCCTCGAGCGCGGCCCGATATTCGTCCCGGAACTCTTCAGGGTGGAACTCGTCGGAGAGCTGTTGAACGAGCTGACGCGCCATCTTCACTTCGGCGTCGCGAACCTCGATCTTCTTGTCGAGCTCTTCGAAGGCGGGATCGCGGATCTCGTCGGGCCAGTGCATCGTCTCGAGGACGAACACCTCGTCTTTCAAACGCACCGTCGCCAGATGCTCTTTCTCGCGCAGCGCGACCTTGGCGATGCCGACCTGACCCTCCGCCTCCAGCGCTTCCTGGAGGAGCTTGTAGGCCTTGAGGCCGGAAGGCTCCGGTGCGACGTAGTAGGTCTTGTTGAAGTAGATCGGGTCGATCGACTCGAGGGGGACGAACGCGACAACGTCGATCGCGCGAACGGAGTCGACGTCGACCGCATCCAACTCGTCCTCGGTGAACGTCACGTAGTGATCCTTCGAATACTCGTAGCCCTTGCCGATCTCGTCCCAGCCGACTTCCTTGCCGCACTTGGCACAGACCCGCTGGTACCGGATCCGTCCGCCGTCGGCCTCGTGGAGCATGTGGAACTTGAGGCCCTTTTCGGACACGGCCGAATAGAGCCGGACCGGGATGCTGATCAGGCCGAAGGTGATGGCGCCCTTCCAGAGAGCTTTCATGGTTGGGATTCTAAGTGCCCGCCTGCGTGAATGCGGAAAGTCACGCTTCGGGACGGATTAGACTACGCTCCGGTGTCATAGGGCCGGAGCCGGAGGGCCGGCCCCGAGGTTTCTTCCAGGAATAGGGGATGCAGTGACGAACGGCGACTACTCGAAGGCGCTGGGCGAGCGGCTCCGCAACATCCGTATCCAGAAAGGCATGTCGCTCCAGGACGTGCAGCAGGCATCGAAAGGGAAGTGGAAGGCCGCGGTCGTGGGGGCTTACGAACGCGGCGATCGCAACGTCACGGTCGCGCGCTTGTCGGAGCTCGCCGGTTTCTACGGTGTTCCCGTGTCGGAGATCCTTCCCGGCGACGACGGACCTCCCGCTCCCGGGCAAGCAGAAGGACGTAGACGCGTCGTTCTCGATCTCGAGGGATTGAGCAAGGTCCCGGAGGCCGACCGCGATCCACTGTCGCGTTTCACTCACGCCATCCAGATCCAGCGGGGCGATTACAACGGGCGCGTCCTGACGATCCGGGAGGACGATCTCATGGCCCTCGCCTTGCTGTACCAAACGACCGCGGACGAACTCGCGAAGCGTCTTGCCGGGTGGGGGCTACTGACCACGGGTTCCTAAAGCGCCACGGAACTGATCGCGATCGCGATGAGGCCCACGTAGTAGAGCCCGGTGAACGCGTAATCGATCGGGCGCGGCGGTAGCGGGATCAACACCCCGAGGATCCACACCGGCATCGCCACGAACGCGAAGACGATCGCGTAGACGAGTGCCACCCATCGCACCCACATGACGTCGTTGGCAACCGCGATCGCGAGCCCCGTCAAGACCACCGCGAGGAGAACCTGCCCCCACACGTCGGCGATCGGGCCGCCCTTCGCGTAGCGATACGCCCGGTAGGCCACTCCGAGTACGGCGTTCGCCACCAGGGCCGCTGCAAGCAACGTCGTCCATCCTTCGGTTTGCATCGCCGGTCACGATAGCCTCGGCGGCGTGCCTTCGAAGAAGAAGAAGCGGAAGCCGCGGGCGCGCGCAACCGCGCCTGGTGTCACCGATACCGTCAGAACGGAAGAGAAGAAGCGGGCTCGTCTCGACGAACGCCGTGAGGAACGCGCGCGTCAGGAGGCTCGTCTACGCCGTCGTCGCGCGAGCAGGCGAATGCTCAGGACCGCCGTCCTGGTCGCGGCCGGGCTCGCGATCGTCTGGTTCGCTTTCCTTCGGCACTCGACGCCCAACGAGATAGACGGGCACCCGATCGAGGACTACAAGACCTTCACCGCAGAGAGCCAAGCTCAGCAACTGCACACTTCGAACGACGTTCCCGATTACGAGTCGACCCCGCCGGTCTCCGGCATGCACGATCCGAACCCCGCCGCTTGCGGCGTTCACGGCGAGCACATCCGTGACGAGAACATGGTCCACACCCTCGAGCACGGGTCCGTCGGCGTCCTGTATCGACCCGACGACGTGTCACCGGACGACATCAAGTCGCTGGAAGCGATCGTTCGCGGTTACGACGATCACGTCTTCTCCGAGCCTTATCCGGACATGGAGACGCCGTTCGCGATGGTGGCATGGGCGCACGTGATGCGCCTCGACACCTACGACGAACAGGCGATCACCGATTTCATCGACACGTTCCGAACGGCCGGCGACGCCCCCGAGAGTGCCGACTGTCCGATGGACTCCGATACGTCCTTCACGCCCTCACCGAGTCCCGTCGCATCCCCGTCCAAGAGCAAATGATCCGGGCGGCGGCAGCCGCGTTGATCCTGGTTGCGACCGTGGCGCCGCCGGCGCAAGCCCGGCCGGCGGCGGTGACGCTCCTCGACGATGTCGATTTCCCGGTTGGGATCGATTTCTCGTCGGACGGCAAAGTCATGTATCTGTCCGAGCGCGATGGCGCGATCCGAGTGGTCCGCGACAACGAGCTGCAATCGGACCCCCTGGCCGAGATCCTGACCACGACCACCGGAGAGACGGGTCTGCTCGACATCGCGGTGTCGCCGGACGATCGCTGGGTCTACGCCTTCGCGACCGTCCGGAACGGAACCACGAACAGCGTCTATCGAGTGTCTACGGCGGACGGCGAGGTCGAGGAGATCGTGTCGGGGTTGCCGGCGAACGTGTATCACAACGGTGGTGGGGTGGACTTCGACAGAGAGGGATCGCTGCTCGTATCCAACGGCGAGACGCACGACTCGGGTCGCTCGCAAGACCCCGATGCGCTCGGCGGCAAGATCTATCGCTTCACTCCGGACGGAGAGGACGCGCCCGACAACCCGTTCGGCGCGGCCATCGCTCTGGGTCTTCGCAATCCTTTCGGTCTGACCGTCGATCCCGTGTCCGGCGCCGCGTTCGTCACCGATAACGGTCCGACCGAAGAGGACGAGGTCGATCGGATCGACAGCGGAGGCAATTACGGGTGGCCGGACGTGGTGGGACCCGCACCGGAGGGATTCGAGCCGTCGGGCCCGGGCGAGTACCACGACCCGGTGTCGCACCATCCCGACATCGTGGTTCCGACCGGCATCGCGGTCGCGGACCCGAGGAACGCGCGCCCGGACGTCGCGGGTGACCTGTTCTACGGGACCTACGGCGAGGGCACCATCCATCGCATCGAACTCGACCCCGACAGGCAACGAGCGCTCTCGGACGAGGTCTTTTTCGATGTGGGCGAACCAGTGATCGGGATGGCGTGGGGACCGTCCGGTCTCTATTTCTCGACGCCCGATTCGCTCAGGCTCCTCCCACTGGCCCGTCGCCGTCCGGGGGAGCCTCCCGGTCCGGTGGCACCGATCCAACCGGCAGGCGACCGCGATTACGTCCCCATGCTCCTGGTCGCGGCGGCCGTCATCGTGGTCGGGGTCGCGCTCGTCGTGGCGGGTCGCCGGACGCGACGAGGCCCGGGCGAACCCGGGCCTCGGTAGCGATAACTATTCGGCTGCTACGGCGTCTCTTCGCCGGGAGCCTGAGGGTCGTTCACGATGTCGCCGAGCCACAGCTTCACCGAGAGCTCACCGCCCTGGCCGAGCCAGTTCGTGACCTGGATCGTGTAGCCACCGCAGTCGTTCGTGCGGATCCCCACGATCTTCTCCGAGTGGTCGGTCCCCTCGCCGCCGTGGCCCTGCGACGACACCGGCTGAGGTCCCTGGTCGGTCAGTTCCTGCACGGTGTTGAAGCTGTGCGACCGGGCTGCGTAGCTCCCGTCCGGGTAGGCGAGGTCGAGGTCGTAGTCGTTGCGCGGGGAGAACTCCAGAAGCGCGTAGAGCCCGGCTTCCTTGGCGGCCGAATCGACCTGGACGTTGAACGCGTCGGTGGAGGGGTCCGTAACCACGACGACGTCGGCGGCGGACTGCTCGAGCGTCACTTTCTGCTCCAGCGGAGCCGCTTCGGTGGCTGCGTCCGTGACCGTGACGGTCGGCTTGCCGGTGCCCGCCTCGCCCGGCGTGTAGGGGGCACAGACGGCGGGTTTCTTGTGCTTCTTCTTCTTCGCCTCGGCGGGCGCCGCAACCAGGACGCCTACGGTCAGACCGGCCAACGCCAGCACCGCCGTCGTGCGGATCAGTCGTGAGTTCATGAATCCCCCCAGATCTCGTTTTGGGTTCCTTGGTGGCGATTCGCCGCCCGACCCCGTGTTCCTCCGTACGCGACGAGACCGGGCCGAAGCCCGGTCTCGATCTGGAAAAGAGGGTGCTACTCCGCGGCCGGCTCGCCCAGCCAGTACTTCACGGTGACGTCGCCACCTGGG
>DASSMG010000356.1:0-9482 GCA_035688995.1 Actinomycetota bacterium | reverse complement strand
TACTGCGCTCGGCGCGACCGCGATCGTGGTCGCGGTCGTCGCGTTCCTGACCGGATCGCCGTCCACGACCGACGCGATCGACGTCGCGCACGGGCCCGGGGTGGTCGGGCTTACGGTCGTCGGCGGGCATCCGACCGACGTCGGCGCGCGCGAAGGGGGCGTCATCGTGACCGACGGTGAGGGCGGTCACATCGCCCATGTGGATCCTGCAACGGGCGAACTCGTCAGTAGCCTCCCTCTCGCCAACGACGCGACGGAGGTCGCGTTCGGCCACGACACGGCGTGGATCGGCGATCCGAGTCGCGGCGAGATCTTCCAGTTCGATCCCCGCACCGATCAGCTCGTCCAGGACCCGATCGAGCTCGGGGGTCCCGCCCCCTCGATGTCGATCTCGGTCGCGAGCCCCGACAAGCTCTGGGTCGTGCTCGGCCAGCAACTCCTCACGGTGAACACCCAGACCCGGGAGGTCACGCACATCGGTGCCGCCCGCCAGCCGGTCGACGTCGCCGCCGAACTCGGGACGGTGTGGGTGCTCGACGGAGCCGAGGGTCTGTTGCGCCTCGACCCGGACACGGGGCGTCAGATCGGGGACGCGATCCCGACGCCGGGCAAGTCCGGTGACGGCGACGTCTACGCGGGGGCCGGAACGATCTGGGTCGGCGATCGGGGCGACAACACGCTCGTACGCGTCGATCCGGATACGGGTGCGTTCCTGGGGACGGTGCGGCTCGACGGTTACTACCTCGACCTTGCCTTCGACTCGAACGCGGTGTGGGCGCTGTCGCGCACGACCGGCACGACGGCGGAATTGACCGCACTCGATCTCGAGAGCGCCGAGTCGATCGGGGAGCCGCTCGAGATCCAAGGGGGAGCGGTCGAGGTCGCGACCGGCGCGGGATCCGTCTGGGTCGCATTGAAAGACGAGGGTGCGGTTCTCAAGATCGACCCGCAGCCGTTCCTCGACGCCCGCCGCTGAGGGATCCCGGTCCGCGATTTCCCTCAGGCCCCGACATATCCTTCCTATGTGGAAAGACGGATCTTCGGGACCGAGAACGAGTACGGCGTCACCTGCACCTTCAGGGGGCAGCGCCGGCTGAGCCCGGACGAGGTCGCCCGCTACCTCTTCCGCCGGGTCGTGTCGTGGGGCCGTTCCAGCAACGTCTTCCTCGAGAACGGGGCGCGCCTCTACCTCGACGTCGGCTCCCACCCCGAGGACGCCACCCCGGAATGCGACACGGTTTACGACCTGGTCGTGCACGACAAGGCGGGGGAGCGGATCCTCGAAGGTCTCCTCAAGGCCGCCGAAGGCCGGCTCCGCGAGGAAGGCATCTCCGGCGACATCTATCTGTTCAAGAACAACACGGACTCGGCCGGCAACTCCTACGGGAGCCACGAGAACTATCTCGTCAGCCGCTACGGAGAGTTCGGCCGCCTCGCCGAAGTCATGATCCCGTTCTTCGTCACGCGCCAGATCTTCGCCGGCGCCGGCAAGGTGCTGCAGACCGCGCGCGGGGCGCTGTTCTGCATCAGCCAGCGCGCCGAGCACATCTGGGAGGGTGTGAGCTCGGCCACCACCCGAAGCCGGCCGATCATCAACACTCGCGACGAGCCCCACGCCGACGCCGAGAAATACCGGCGCCTCCACGTCATCGTCGGCGACTCGAACATGAACGAGTGGGCCTCTTACCTGAAGGTCGGCAGCACCGCGCTGCTGCTTCGGATGCTCGAAGAGGGAGTCCAGGTCCGCGACATGACGCTCGAGAACCCGATCCGCGCGATCCGCGAGATCAGCCACGACACGACGTGCAAACGGCGCGTACGTCTCGCCAACGGTCGGGAAGCGTCGGCGCTCGACATGCAGAAGGAGTACCTCGAGAAGGCATTGCGATGGGTCGATCAGCGCGACGACCACGTGCTGAAGGAGATCGCCGCGATGTGGGAGCACGCGATCGACTGTCTCGAGAACGACCAGGACAAGCTCGAGCGTCAGGTGGACTGGATCGCGAAGCGGAAACTGATCGAGAACTACAGGGAGAAGCACGGGATATCGCTCGCGCACCCGCGCATCGCGCTGATGGACCTGACCTATCACGACGTCAATCGCAAGCGAGGCCTCTACTACCTGCTCGAGAAGCGGGGGATGGCCGAGCGGATGTGCGACGAACAGGACATCGAAACCGCGACGCAGGAACCCCCACAGACGACGCGCGCTCGCCTGCGTGGTGAGTTCATCCGCGCCGCGAAGCGCAAGCGTCGCGACTTCACCGTCGACTGGGTGCACCTGAAGCTGAACGACCAGGCGCAGCGCACGGTGTTGTGCAAAGACCCGTTCCGGGCGGTCGACGAACGGGTCGCGAAGCTCATCGCGTCGCTCTAGCACGTGGCTTCGTTCCGCGAGGGCAAGGTCGTAGAGGTTCTTCAGACGACCCCGGTCATCCGGGTGCGCGTTGAGAGCGACGGCTACGAGCTCGACGCGGTCGGTTACGTGGGGATGATCGATGTCCCGGAAGTCGGCCATCGGGTGATCGTGAACGCGACCGGCATCGACCTCGAGCTGGGAACCGGCGGGGTCGGATTCCTCCTCTGGGACCTCGACGGTGCCGGGCGGATCGAGCCCGGCCCCGGTCATATCGTGAAGATGCGCTACACCCCGTGGCAGACCAACGTCATGTCCGTGGAAGCCCCCGAGAGCGAATACCACGAGTTATTCACTGAGCCTCGGGGTCTTGAGGGGATGCCCGTCGTCGTGTGCGGGCTCCACTCGCAATTCCCCGCGATCGCGGCGGGGATCAAAGAGCGTGATCCCGGTGCCCGGGTCGTCCTGCTCGTCACCGACGCCGGCGCGCTGCCGGTTCGGATGAGCAAGCTGATCGGCGCGTCGACCGGTCGTGTGATCGAGTCGACGATCTCGGTCGGTAATTCGTTCGGCGGCGATCTCGAAGCGGTCAACGTTTTCAACGGGTTGATCGCGGCGCGACACGTTGCGCAAGCAGACGTTGCGATCGTGGCCCCGGGCCCGGGGATCGTCGGAACCTCGACGGCGTTCGGGTTCTCGACGATCGACCAGGGCCAGTCTCTCGATGCAGCGGGGGCATTGAACGGACGACCTTTCCTCGCGCTGCGGATCTCGTCGAAAGATCCGCGACCGAGGCACGAAGGCGTCGATGCTCACAGCCTCACCGTCCTGTCCGTCGCGACCCATGCAAGAACCACGGTCGTCGTTCCCGAACTGCCCGAGCCGGACGCACAGCGCGTCGAGTTCGATCTGAAGGGCGCCGGGATCGACGATCGACACGACATCCGGCTCGAATCCGGGAGAGAAGGCGTCGACTATCTCGTCGATCTCGGGATCGAGCCGAGCTCGATGGGACGGTCCATCCGGGAGGACGAGGTCCCCTTCCTGGCAGCGGCGGCGGCCGGAAGAGCTGCAGTCACGTGAGGCGTATCGAGCGACTCATCAATCTGATCGCGGCGTTGCTCGATACCCCGCGGCCGATGACGGCGGAAGAGATCCGCGAGCGCATCGCCGGCTACGACCAGCCGACCCACGAGGCGTTCCGGCGCGCGTTCGAACGGGACAAGGACTCCCTGCGCTCGATGGGGATCCCGATCGAGCTGCGCTCAACGGGGGCGGCCGGCGATCTGCCCGACGGCTACATCATCCCGAAGGAGAAGTACTACCTCCCGGACCTCGACCTGCTGCCGGACGAGCTCGCCGCGCTGAAGCTCGCGGCGGAGGCGGTGCTGGGAGGTGCGGGCCTCGCCGAGTCCGGCCTCATGAAGCTCTCGATCGACGCGCCGTCGGTGGAATGGAGCGGCCCCCGCGTCGTGTGGGGCACCGACGTCGCCGCGGAGCAGCCGGTCCTCGGCCCCCTCTATTCGGCGGTGCTCGACCGCACCCCGATCGAGTTCTCCTACGAGACCGCCGACGGGGCCTCGAGCCGCCGCGTGCTGGAGCCCTACGGGCTCGTCCACCGCGGGGGCCATTGGTACATCGTGGGCCGGGACGCGGAACGAGACGCGCTCCGGTCTTTCAAGGTGTCGAGGATCCGCGGGCGGCCTACGACGCTGGAGGGCACCTACGAGATCCCCGAGGGCTTCGATCCCGCCGAACGCTTCGCCGGCGAGGCGTGGGCGATCGGCGATTCGGACGCGACGGCCGTAACCGTGCGCTTCGACCCGTCGGTGCGGTGGTGGGCGGAGCAGAACCTCGATCGCGATCGCACGAGAGACGGTCCCACCGGGGCTCTCGACGTCGATGTGGACGTCGTGAACGAGGACGCTTTCATCTCGTGGCTGCTGGGCTTCGGCGCCGACGTCGAGGTCGTCGCACCGGACGAACTGAGAGCGCGGGTGCGCGACCACCTCGCGCCGTTCACGTCGTGACCACCATCGAGAACGCGGGCCGCGTCGGACGGCGTCTGAGCCGGATCCTTCTGATGCTTCCCTACGCGATCCAGCACCCCGGGGTCACGGTCGGCGAACTGGCCCGCAAGTTCGGGGTCCCGAAGCGCGAGGTCATGGAAGACCTGCAGCTCGTCTTTCTCTGCGGCCTCCCGGGTTACGGGCCCGGCGATCTCATCGACGTGTGGTTCGACGACGATCGCGTCGAGGTGCGCATGGCGGACTACTTCGCCGCGCCGCTCCGCCTGACTCCCTCCGAAGCACTCATCCTGTACGCGGGGGCCGAGGCACTCGTGCAACTCCCGGGGTTGGAAGGCGCCGACTCGCTGCGGGGCGCCACGGAGAAGCTGCGCCGCGCGCTGGGGGCCGGAGGCGTGGGGGTGCGGGTCGAGCACTCGCCCGAGGCCCATCTCGATGCACTGCGCGACGCGTTGGAGGAACGCCGTCGCGTCCATCTCGAATACCTGTCGGCCTCGCGCGGGTCGATGACCGACCGCGACGTCGACCCGTGGGGCCTGGTGGCAGCCCTCGGCCGGTGGTACCTCGTGGGCTTCGATCACCTGAGCGGCGAGGAGCGGATGTTCCGCGTCGATCGCATCAAGTCGGTGAGCGCGCGGGACGCCGTGGTCGAAGTTCCCGACGACTTCGACCCCGAGCGCTATCGAGGCGCTTTCGTGGGGGATGAGACCCAGGAGCACGTGACGTTCGAGATCTCACCGGCCGCGGCGCGCTGGTTCGAGGACTACTACCCGGTGGCAACGAGCGCGGAGCTCGACGACGGATGGCGCCGCGTGACGCTCCTGTCCAGCGGAACGCGCTGGGCCGCCACGTTGCTACTGAGGCTCGGAGCGGACGTCCGCAAGGTCGAACCCGAGGCCGTGATGCAGGAGGCTCGCACCCTCGCAGAGGAGATCGCTCGCCGCGCGCAGGAACAGGCGCAGCAGGGCTGAGGACTTAGGCCCCCCGGCGGAACTCCGACGCGGCGTCGGACGCCGTGATGCGCACGACGTCGCTCGTGACGGTGCGGCGGGGGAGCGTGAACGAGAACATCGAGCCCTTCCCCCACGTGGAGTCGACCCAGATGTTGCCGTCGTGCATCGTGATGAGCTGCGCGCACAGATAGAGCCCCACTCCCGTTCCTCCGTGCTGTCTGGTAGCGGAGGTGTCGACCTGACGGAACCGCTCGAAGATGCCCGGGATGTCGGACGAGACGATGCCGGTGCCCTTGTCGACGACGTCGATGCGCAACTCGTCGCCGTCGTCAGTGGCCCGAACGGTCACGGGGGTGTCCTCGGAGTACTTCAGTCCGTTGTCGATGAGGTGACGGAGGATCAGACCGACCTTCGTCTCGTCACACGACCACACGATGCCCTGCGGCACCTCGAGGATGACCTCGCGGCCCTTGTGGTCCTCGATGATGTCGCCGGCGACGGTCTCCGCGAGCTCGCGGATGTCGACCTGCTCGATGCGAAGTGATGCTTCGCGCGACTCGATCTGGGACACGTAGAGCAGATCCTCGATCAGACGTTCGAGCTGGTTGGCTCGGCCGTCGATCGTGCGCAGTGCCTCGCTGACGTCCTCGACGGTCGCCGCGTCGAGCCTCCGCAGAAGGGTGCGCGAGAAGCCCTTGATGATCGTCAGCGGAGTGCGCAACTCGTGACCGATCATCCCGACGAAGTCGCGCTGCTTCTGGGCCGCCTCGCGTTCCGCGGTGACGTCGTCCATCACGAGCAGGCGTCCCATGGGAGCGCCCGGAACGCGAACGTCCATCACCCGCGCCTTGTAGGTCCGGGACGGGGAACCGGCGGCGAGCTCCATCTGCAGATCGCCCTTGCCGGCGAGCAGTTTCTCGACGTCCTCGTTCCCGAGAGCCCCCGTGACCGCCGACCCGGCCGAGAACGCACCGGAGATCTGGAAGATCTGTTCGGCCGCCGGATTGACTCCCACGATCTTGCCGCGCGAGTCCACCAGGACGATCGGGTTCGGAACGCTCTGGATGATCGAAGAGACTTCGCTCTCCTTGCGCTCGACCTCGGCGTGCAGTTCGGCGGCGCCGATGGCGGTGTTGCATTGCTGACCGAACGCCTTCAGGAGGTGACTTCGTTCCTCGACGAGCTCGGCGTCGGCCGGCACGACGAGGACACCCCGTGTACCGGACGGCGTCCTCAATCCGACCGCAGCGATCGGTCGAGACTCGTGAGGAGTGAAGACCGCGACGTCCACGTTACGGATCGCGGCGACGACCTCGTCGACCTCGAGCAGCGCGCGGATGGCCTCCTTCGGGAACCCGCGGAAGATGCCGCGGGCGATCGACCCGTCATCGGGATCGAAGAGGCACGCAAACCCTTCCGTCGATCCCACGAGGCGGGAACCGCCGTCGAGGATGCTCTGCAACAGCGAGTCGAGGTCGAGCGCCCCGAGCAGGCCCTTGCTCGCGTCCACGAGAGCGAGGAGGTCGCTAGAACGCTGCTCCGCTTCCTCGTGGAGCTTCGCGCGGTAGATCAGCGCCGCGGCCTGGTCGGCGAACATCTGCGCGAGCCTCAGGTCGTCCTCGTCGAAGGACGGGCTGGTCGCCGACATCGTCAGGTTCAGTACGCCGATCGCCCGTCCGTGGACCCGCAGCGGGACCACGATGCTGGACGAGATCGGGCGCGACTTCGGGACGAAGTTCTCGAAGGCGTCGCTGTCGATCTTGCCGAGGAGCAGTGGCTTGCCTGTCACTAGGACCCGCCCGGCAACGCTCTCGCCGACCTTCAGGGTGTGCCCGACCGGGACCTCGGAGGGCAGCCCGTAGCTGGCGACGAGCACGAGCGTCGCACCGTCGTCCTCCAGCAGCATGATCGAGCCCTGCTCCGATCGGAGCAGCTCGATCGCGGCCTGGACCATCGCCTGAACGGCCTCTGGGAGGGGGGAGGCGGACGCCGCGATATCGCTTACCGCGAGCGCGGCCTCCAGAGCCGAGCGCCATTTCTCGGGTGAAGCGGGCAACTTCGCCCTGGCGCGGGTAAACACAGCCATAAATATCCATCGTCCACCGGAGGCGTCCTATTTAGCCCGGAAACGCCCTCAGAAATACCTACGCAAGATTCCCTAAACCCGGGGCCGTGGACGCCGATACATCCTCCGTAAGCACCCATCGGGCGTGGAAGGCGGATCGTGACGACTATCAAGGCGACGTGCCCCGATTGCGGAGAGGTAGATCTCTCTGCCGAGGACATCCTCTTGAGGATCGGTGGTAACGCAACGGCTAACACCTACGGGTTCTCGTGCCCGACCTGCTCCGAGTTCGTCGAGAAGGCGGCCGACGAGAGGATCGTCCGGTTGCTGCTGTCAGGCGGCGTGATGCCCGTCGTGATGCAGGTTCCCGCAGAGGCGCTGGAGATCCACGTCGGACCTCCGATCTCGCACGACGATCTGCTCAGCTTCCACGAGACGCTGCAGTCGGACGACTGGTTCGAGGAGCTCACGAACCACCAGCGTTAAGAGGTCCCTAGCGCGAGGTTGACCCTAGACTCGCGCGATGCCGCAGATCGGCCCCCTCGAGATCATGGTCGTGGCGATCGTTGCTTTGGTCGTCTTCGGTCCCCAGAAGCTCCCCGAGATCGCCCGCACCGTGGGGCGAACCCTGAACGAGCTACGGCGCATCGCCGACGACGTCAAAGGCGAGTTCCAGGCCGGCCTCGTCGAGGATGAGGAGCCGGTCGCCCCCGACACCGCGGTCCCGCCCGAGACACCGGTCGAGGCCGTCACGCGGGTTCCCTCACCCGAGGACTGATGAGCGCCCCATCCGAGCGGGCTACGAGGCGGTGGCGGTGGCGCCGCAAGAGGTCTCACGGGGCCACGATGACGATGATGGAGCACCTGAGCGAGCTCAGGCGGCGCCTGATCGTCTCGATGGTTGCGTTCCTGATCGTCTCCACGGTCGCGTTCCTGTTCTACGAACCGCTCCTGGACTTCATCCGGCGCCCGCTGTGCGACCTGCCCCGCGATCTGCTCGGCCCCCAGGGATGCCGGCTCGTCTACCTGAAGGTCCTCGGTGGGTTCCTGTTCCGGGTCAAGCTCACGGCGCTCGCCGGGATCCTGTTCACGTCGCCCGTGTGGCTGTATCAGATCTGGGCGTTCATCACGCCGGGGTTGACGTCGAAAGAGAAGCGCTACGCGATCCCGTTCGTCCTGACCTCGGTGATCCTGTTCGGCGTCGGGGCCTTCTTCGCCTACGTCACGCTGCCGACCGGGATCCGCATCCTCGTGGGGCTCGGCGGGACCTCGCTGGACCCGCTCCTCGGCGCCGACGAGTACATCAACTTCGTGGGGCTGATGTTCCTCGGGTTCGGGGTGACTTTCGAGCTGCCGCTCGTCCTGTTCTTCCTGGGCCTCGCGGGGATCCTGCCCGTCGAGACCCTCCGCAAGCAACGCAAGGTCGCGATCGTCTCGATCACCGCTCTGGCCGCCATCGTGACCCCGAGCCAGGACCCCTACACATTGCTCGTGCTCGCCGTCCCGCTCTACGCGCTCTACGAATTGACGATCGTCGTCCTGCGGCTGATCACGAGGCGCCGAGAACGCGCCAAGCAGTCGGTATAGTCGCCGCGCTATGGCACTCAAAGGCAAGCGCAAGTCCCGGAACCGCGGGAGCCAGGCGCGCCGCCGCCCGGCGTCGGCGCCGCGGCCCACCTCCGTCACCCGGAAGCCGCCGTGGTACCGGACGACCGGGGGCCTGACCGTTGCCGGTCTGGGCCTCCTCGTGCTCTTGATCTTCGGGGCCTGGTTGATAGCGAACACGAAGGCCCACAACCGGGACGTCGAGAGCAAGAAGAAGGCGCTCGAGACCTATACGGAAGACGTCCGCGCTGCGGTCCAGTCCCTGACCCAACCGGTTACCGAGATGACGGCGGCGGCCCAGCAGATGCCCGACGACCTGAAGAAGAAGGCACAGGCGTGGCAGGAAGCGATCACCGCCACCCAGACGTCGTTCGGGCAGAAGGTGGCTCCGGGTGACGCGGTGTCGGCGCAGACCCTGTTCCAGCAGGCGATACAGAGCTTCACCTTCGCGGCGATCGATTACGGCCTCGTCCCGG
>DASSMG010000355.1:0-6373 GCA_035688995.1 Actinomycetota bacterium | reverse complement strand
AGGCGGCGGCCAGACAAACGACCCTGGTGCCGCCGGACGTTCTGAAGACCCTCTCCTTCGCCTTCGCATAATGCGCCCCGGCCGGGTCCGAGAGGTGGATCCGCCAGAACCCCTGCCGGTTGGTCACGTCGACCCCTGTGGAGGTGTCGCGTCCGGGATCGACGTGGAAGAGGCGAACGATGCGGTCGCGGCCACACTCGGCCCGCTTGGACGTGACCACTCCTTTGTAGCTGTTGCGCAACGGGTTGAACTCGATGGAGACCCTGCTCCTGACCCGGATCGTCGGCCGGGCTTCGCTGTCGTCGTTTGCCGACGAGCATCCGCGATCGGCCGGGAAGTCGATGCGGGAGTCCCCGTCGTTGTCTTTCCCGTCGTTGCAGCGAGTGGTGTGGGGACCCTCGGAGTCCTCGGTGTCGTCGGTGAGCGCGGTGCATCCGAGGTCGTTCGGGAAGTCGACGTCCCCGTCCCCGTCGTTGTCGTCACCGTCGTTGCACTGCGGCAGGTGGGGACCTTCCGTCCCTTCGGTGTCGTCGGTGGGACTCGAGCACCCGAGATCGGCGGGATAGTCGACGTCGCCGTCGCCGTCGTTATCGTCACCGTCGCCACATTCGGGCTCGGCCGGCGCGATCCAGTCCTTGTCGACGAGGTCGGTCAGATCGTCCTCCGTTCCGCCGGAGAGACCTTCGGAGTCACAGGCCCCGCCGTCCTGGGCCGAACCACCTGGGTCGTAGGTGTCGTCGCTGTCGAGGTCGTTCCACGCGCAGATCAGGTCGGTTCCGCTCACGCCGTTCGAGGTGTAGGTCGCGGTGCAGGTGTCGTTCGAGAGCGAACATCCGAAGTCGGCGTTGCTTCCACCCTTGGCGTTCGGACCCGACAGGATCTTGAAGTCGATCTCGTTGGAATCGCCCGATCCGAGAGCCGACTCGTCGTACGACGCGGTGAGCGTGTGAGAGAGATCCCCGGGGAGTTGGTTCTCGGCGGTCTCGGGCGTGACGTCCAACGATGCCGGGGTCACCGGGACGCGTTCGGCTGCGGTCAGCTCGACCGAGCCCGCGTCGCAGTCTCCGGCGACTGTGTCGGGACGATCCTCGCCTCGCTGGTCCTCGTTCGGCCCACAGGCGAAATGCTTGATGTGGTCGACGAGCGGGCTGTTCGGGGCCGGCAGATGGGTCATCGTGGGGCCCCCGTTGTGAGCCAGAGGACCTAGCCGCAGGTCGTTGTTGTCGTCGTCGTTCGAGAGGTTGAGATGGCACGACGCGGCATCGACTGCGACGTTGTTGTTCTGGCTGGAGACGTCGTCGGCTTGCTCGAGGTCGCACTCATCCCCGAGCGCCGAACGACCTATGTCCATCGGCCCCGTGGCGAGCGAAGCGATGCTCACCCCGTTGTTGTTCATGGTCACGTGATCGACGACGAATACGGCGCCCGTGTCACCGTTCCAGAAGAGCCCGCCGCCCGTGGTTGCGTGGTTGCCGCTGATCGTGCTGTTGACTATGTCCCCGCCGCCACTGCCCTTCACGTGGAGCCCTCCACCAGAGGGGTTGAGACCGGCGGCGGTGTTGTTGCTTATCGTGGACGCTTCGACGTGCAGCGTGCCACCGAATGCCGACTCGATCCCTCCACCGTAGGCCCCACCGCCGTTCAGAGCGTCGACCCGGTTGCGATCGACGGTCGACTCGAACAGGTCAAGAGAGCCGCCATTGGAGATCCCGCCGCCCATCGCGGAATCGCCGTGCGTGTCGCACACCACGTTGTCGGTGACCGCGACGTTGTCGAGCGACAGATCGCCACTATTGCGGATCCCCCCTCCCTGCTCGGAGGGGATCGCGGTGTTGTCGACGACCGCTCCGTGTCGAACGGTCAGACGCTCGAGTCGAAGGCTCCCTCCAACGTCGAATACGCGGTCCGTTGCGACCGTGGTGGCGCACGTTCCCGGCGTCCCGTCACCGTCGATGATCGTGCGCCCAACCCCGCCGCCCGTCACGGTGATGTCCGCGTTCGCGTCGAGGTCACCTGCCGAGTTGCTGTCGTCGATGCCGTGCATGGTCAGTCGGTAGATGCCGGTGGTGGTGTTGAAGACGATGAGGTAGGGGCCGGTGAGAGAGGTCCCAAATCCCCCCGTGCTGCAGTCGTCGACGTCGGTATCCGTGTTCGCCGATTGGATCGCCTCGCGCAGCGAGCAATCGCCGTCGGCGGTCAGCTCATCGGTCGTCGTCGTGACGGTCAGCGTTGTGGACGCGCGGGCCGGAACGGCGGCCTGGACAACCGCATAGCCGGCGAGGAGGGCAAGCACGATGAGACGAGCCGTGAACCGCAGGTAGGGCGCGTGGGTCGACATGCTCTCGTCCTCCAGTCGTCGTCGGTTCTGGTGACCGAACGACTAACCGTGGTCCCAAGGGCGGGGCCAAACAAGCGACTTAACGCACTATTTGGGCAAAGGACTAGGACTAACTAGTCAGTCCGCGGCAGACGCGCGATCGCGGAACGGAGCGTCCGGATCTGGCGCTCGACCTCGGAAGGGGCCGGGCCCCCGTGAGACGCACGACGTGCCACCAGGGTCCTGGGGTCCGCGACGTCCACCGCGTCGTCCGGCTTGAGGCGCGGATCCGCACCCGCGAGGTCGGCGTCGGCGATCGAGACAGCAGACCGCTCGAGTGATGCAACGATGCCACCAATGGTTTCGTGAGCCTCCCGGAACGGCACCCCCCGAGTAACGAGTCGCTCGGCCAGATCTGTCGCCCACCCACCGCCGCCGCGCGCGGCCTCGGTGAGAGCGTCCTTGTCGAACCGCAGCGCGCCGAGCAACCCCCTGGTCGCGCGGACGCACCCGATCGTCGTGTCGAAGCCGTGGAACACGACCTCTTTGTCCTCCTGGAGATCGCGGTCGTACGCGAGGGGCAGTCCCTTGAGGATCCCCAGCAGGGCGCCGAGATCGGCCACGACGCCGGGAGCACGGCCACGGATCAGCTCGGCGACATCGGGATTGCGTTTCTGGGGCATCATGCTCGAGCCTGTCGACCAGTCGTCCGCGATGCGGGCGAACCCGAACTCGCTCGAGGTCCACAGGACCACCTCCTCCGCCACACGCGACAGGTGAGTCATCGTGGTCGCGCACGCATAGAGAAGATCGGCGGCGAAGTCGCGATCGGCCACGGCGTCGGTCGCGTTGACGAAGGTGGCGCCGAAGTTGAGCTCCGTCGCGGCAACGGTGGGATCGAGGCCGAGCGTGTTCCCGGCGAGCGCGCCGGCACCGAGCGGACTCACGTCCGACGAAGCGAACGCAGCCTTGAACCGGTCGATGTCCCGAACGAGCGCGCACGCGTGAGCAACGATGTGGAATCCCATCGATACGGGCTGAGCCCGCTGCAGATGCGTGAATCCGGGCATGACCGTCTCGAGCTGGCCCTCGGCGAAGTCGCACAGGAACCCGACGAGCTCGGTCAGCGCGTCGACCATCTCTGCCGCCGCGTCGCGGCACCACAAGCGCAGGTCCGTTGCGACGAGGTCGTTGCGACTCCGCCCGGCGTGGATACGTCGTCCGAGGTCGCCGAGGCGCTCGGTGAGGAGGCGCTCTACCAACGAGTGAACGTCCTCGTCCTCGGGCGCGGGCTCCAGAGTGCCGCTTCCCCACGCGGACGAGATGTCGTCCAGAGCCGCATCGAGAGCTGGGAGGTCGGAGTCCTCCAGTAACCCTGCGGCGACCAGTACGCGCGCGTGCGCCTTCGTTGCCGCGATGTCGTAAGGCAAGAGACGAAGATCGACGTCCACCGATCGCGTGAACGCGACCATCTCCGGGTGCGGCCCCCGTTCGAAGCGGCCGCCCCACAACATCGTCACTTCGTGCGCGCCCAGGTCTTCAACGGGAGACCCCACAGCTGCACGAAACCGATCGCATCGGACTGGTCGAAGGTGTCGCCTTCGTCGTAGGTCGCGAGCGCGGTGTCGTAGAGCGACACGGGCGAGCGGCGAGCGACGGCGAGGCAGCCCCCCGGAGTGAAACGCAGCCGCACGTCCCCGGTCACGCGGTCGTGCGTGGTCGCCAGGAAAGCATCGATCGATTCGCGCAGCGGCGAGAACCACAGCCCCTCGTAGACGAGGTCGGCCCACGTCGATTCGAGGCGGCGCTTCTCGCGCCCGAGCAAACGATCGAGGGTGATGGCCTCGAGGTCGCGATGCGCGGTGATCAGCGCCATCGCGGCGGGGGCCTCGTAGATCTCGCGCGACTTGATCCCCACGAGGCGGTCTTCGATCATGTCGATGCGCCCGAAGCCGTAGGAACCCGAGATCTTGCCGAGCGCGGCGATCGCGTTGATCGGATCGAGCGTCTCGCCGTCGATCGCGACCGGCACGCCGCCATCGAAGGACACCTCGACGTCGCGGGGCTGCGTCGGCGCATCGCCAGGGTCGTGGCTGATCGTGAACACGTCTTCCGGAGGGGACGTCCACGGGTCCTCGAGGACGCCGCATTCGATGCTGCGACCCCACAGGTTCTCGTCGATCGAGTACGGCGACGACTTCGTCGTCGTGATCGGCAGGTCACGTTCCTGCGCGTAGGCGATCGTGTCCTGGCGGTTCATCCCCCAGTCGCGCACCGGCGCGAGCACCTCGAGGTCGGGGGCGAGCGCCGCGAGCGACACTTCGAAGCGCACCTGGTCGTTGCCCTTACCCGTGCACCCGTGCGCCACCGCATCGGCCCCGATCTCGCGAGCGATCTCGACGAGGATCTCCGAGATCAGCGGACGCGACAGCGCGGAGACAAGCGGGTAGCGGCCCTGGTAGAGGGCGTTAGCGCGCAGTGCGGGGAGCACGAAGCCCGAAACGAAACGCTGTTTCGCGTCCACGAGACGAGAGTCGATAGCGCCCAGGCGCGGGGCACGGGCAACGGCTTCCTGCAGATCACCCGGTTGACCGACGTCCACGGCGACGGCGGCGACCTCGTAGCCCTGCTCGTTCAGCCACGGGATCGCTACCGACGTGTCCAGGCCCCCGGAATAGGCGAGCACTACGCGACGACTCATGAAACCTCCTCGATCTGTGAGTTCCAGTTCCGGGCGATGCCGGTGGCGTCGCCCTCGTTCGAAGTTGCTACGAAGATGGTGTCGTCCCCGGCGATCGTCCCGACGACCTCGGGCAATCCTGCGAGGTCGATGGCACGAGCGACCGCGCTCGCGTGCCCGGGGGCAGTGTGAACCACCACGAGCGTGCCGGCCGTGACGATATCGGTCGCGAAATCGAACAGCGTTCGCATCAGGCCCCGGGTGATCAGATCGCCGTTGCCGTGAGGCAACTCGTCCGGCAGCCGGTAGACGAGACGGCCCTCGACGCGCGCTTTGGTGGCGCCGATCTCGCTCAGGTCCCGCGACACCGTCGCTTGCGTGACGTCGTGGCCCGCGGCTTGCAGCGCCGCGACGATCTCCTGCTGGCTCGTGGCGTGGCCCTCGTGGAGGATCGAGATGAGATCGCGGCGTCGGCGGGCTCTCACGAGACGGCCCCGATCGCTTCGGCGACGATCGTGACGGCGGATACGAGGTCGCTTTCGTCGATCACCAGCGGAGGCGCGATGCGCACGACGTTCGGGGTCGCGTCGTTGACCAAGACGCCACGGTGCAGCGCGGCCTCCGCGACCTGGTGAGCGACATCGTTGTCGAGGACGACGCCGAGCAAGAGACCCTTGCCCCGCACCTCGGCGACCCCGTCGACCCCCGCCACCACGTCCCGGACGACATCCCCGAGCGTGGCCGCGCGCGACACGAGGTCCTCTTTCTCGATGACGTCGAGAACCGCGATCGCGGCGGCGCACGGCACGGGGCCCCCGCCGAAAGTGGTTGCGTGGTCGCCCGGCGCGATGGCATCGGCAACCCGACGATCGACCAGGCACGCGCCGATCGGGAGGCCGGCTCCGAGTGCCTTCGCCAGGCACAGCACGTCCGGGCTCACTTCTTCGTGTTGATAGGCGAACCACCGGCCGGTTCGTGCGAGCCCGGTTTGGACCTCGTCGAACATCAGGAGCGCATCGACCTCGTCGCACGCGGCGCGGGCCGCGGCCAGGTAACCGTCCGGTGGGACGACGACGCCGGCCTCTCCCTGGATCGGTTCCAGCAACAGCGCGGCGCAACGATCGTCTACGGCAGCGGCCAGGGCATCGAAGTCCCCGAACGGGATGTGGACGATGTCGGGCACCAGAGGTTCGAAGGCGGTCTTCTTCGACGGCTGGCCGGTGGCCGACAGCGCCCCGAAAGTACGGCCGTGGAACGCCCCGTCGGCGGCGACGATCTTGGTGCGCCCCCCGTTGACGCTTCCCCACTTGCGCGCGAACTTGAGCGCTGCCTCGACGGCTTCGGCCCCAGAGTTGCAGAAGAACGAGAGCTTCCCG
>DASSMG010000354.1:0-3181 GCA_035688995.1 Actinomycetota bacterium | reverse complement strand
CCGGCCCGCCACTCGCGTTGAACCCGTAATAACAGTGGATCAACGCGACCGCCGTCGCGAAGACGCCCGCTTTTATCAACGAGTAGAAGACGTCGGTGGCCGGGAGGAACAACGAGAAGTAGTGCGTGTAAGTACCTCCGGAGAGGCCCAACAGTTTGGTGACGACTAGTTGCGTAGCCAGATAGCTCGAGAACAGCGAGATCAGATAGAGCGGGAGGATCGCTACGAGCGCAGCGATGATGCGGGTCGAGATCAGGTAGGGGACCGGACGGACCGCCATGACCTCGAGCGCGTCGATCTCTTCGTTGACTCGCATCGCCCCGATCTCTGCGGTGAAACCCGCACCGACCTGAGCGGCAAGGGTTACGCCTGCGATCAGCGGAGTGATCTCGCGCGTGTTGGCGAACGCCGAGACGAAACCGGTGAAGGCTTCGGCGCCGATCAGCTGCAGACCTTTGAAACCTTCGAGGCCGACCTGGGTTCCGGTGAAGAAGGCCATGAAGAAGATGACCCCCGCGGTCCCGGCCCCCACGATCAGGGCTCCCGAACCGAGGGTGATCTCGGAGATGAGCCGCGCGATCTCGCCGGTGTGACGCAGAGCGAAGATCGCGTCCCACAGTGACTTCGCCATGAACGTGAGTTGCTGGCCGAGGTTCACGAGGCCGTCGACGGCGCGCCCGAGGAGACGCCCGGGGAGCCCGAACGTCCGTCCTATCCGACCGGCCTGAGTTGCCACGGCTTCTCCTATCCGAACTTCTGAGGAACGATTGCGAAATACAAAGCGGTGAGTATGAAGTTGACGAAGAAGATCAACATGAACGTCACGACGACGGCACGGTTGACGGCATCGCCTACACCTTTAGGTCCGCCCTTCGCGTAGAAGCCGAAGTAGCACGCGACCATCGCGGCGATCAGTCCGAAGATGCCGGCCTTGATGATCGCGACGATGAGGTCCGTGACCTGGGCCAGCAGGTTGAACGAAGCGAGATACGCACCGGGCGTACCTCCTTGGATCACGACGTTGAAGAAATACCCTCCCGCGATGCCGGCGACGGAAACGAAACCGTCGAGCAACATCGCAACGAAGACTGCCGCCCAGATGCGAGGGACGACGAGCGTCTTGATCGGGTTGACGGCGAGAACCTCCATCGCGGAGATCTCGTCGCGGATCTTGCGGGATCCGATGTCGGCGCACATCGCCGATCCACCGGCTCCCGAGATCAGCAGCGCCGCGACGATCGGGGCGGCCTCGCGCACGACGGCCAGAACCATCGCGGCACCGGTCTGCGACTCGGCCCCCAGTTGCCGCGACACGTTTCCGACCTGCAGAGCGATCGTGGCGCCGAATGCGATCGACACGAGAACGGCCGGAAGCATCGACACGCTTGCGATGAACCACGACTGACGGATGAAGTCGCGCCAGGGGTAGGGGCGGCGCGGCATGAGGCGGAATGCCTCGAGGGTGATCGCGAACATGTTTCCGGTCTCGACGACCATGGTGCGACCCGGGTTCTTGACCATTGGTACCTCGACCGCGCCTAGAAGCTCTTCTTCCGGGGCCCCGAAGCGGAATCCGCATCGCTTTCGCCCTGCCCGCCGTCGCTCTGCCGGGTTCGGGCAAGGGCTTCCCGTTCCATCTCCTCGGTCTCTTCTGCGGTGAGACCGCGGCTCGACTGCGGCTTGACTTCCCCGTCCGCGTCGGCCGAACCGCCGGAACCGTCGCTCTTCACCGAGTCCTTCTCTTCGGACATCCCGATCGGGCCTTCGGTGTCTCCTGCGAGGAACTGCCGAACGACGGGGATCTCAGAGGTGAACATCTCGCGTGCAGGGCCGAACTTCACGAGGTTGCGCCGGTAGAGCATCCCGATGAAGTCGGCGACCTGCCGAGCCGTTGCGATGTCGTGCGTCACCACGATGAAGGTCGCGCCGAGTTGCTTGTTGAGATCCATCGTGAGCTCGTTGAGGAACGCGGTGCGAACGGGGTCGAGTCCCGAGTCCGGCTCGTCGAAGAGCACGATCTGAGGATCGAGCACGAGCGCTCGCGCCAGGCCCGCACGTTTCTTCATCCCGCCGGAGATCTCACCCGGGAGTTTCTTCTCGGCCCCCTGAAGCCCCACCATCTTGAGCTTCTCGGTGACGATGTCGTTGACCTCGCTCTCCTTCTTCTTGGTGTGCTCGCGCAGAGGGAAGGCGACGTTGTCGTAGATGTTCATCGAGCCGAACAGCGCACCGTCCTGGAACAGGACGCCGAACTTGCGGCGAACCTCGTAGAGCTCGCGCTCGTTTAGGGACGGGACGTTCTTGTCGTCGATCCAGATCTCACCGCGGTCGGGCTTGAGCAAGCCGACGAGGTGTTTGAGGAAAACGCTCTTACCCGTACCGGACGGGCCGAGCATCAGCGTGATCTTCCCCTTGGGGATATCGCAGGTGATGTCTTCCAGCACCGTCTGCGGTCCGAACGATTTCGTCAGACCCTTGATCGCGATCTCGGTTTCGGCCATTCCCCCACCCTGCTGGATCCGATCCGACCGTCCACCCAACGGCCGGGTGCGCAGCCTACTGCTTACCTCCGTCTACCAGGGAGAACGACGCGACGACGTTCGGGTCACGGTCGGTGAGATCGCCAGGTCTATGCTCCCGCCGTGGATTTCCGCGATACCCCGGAAGAAGCTGCGTTCCGAAGCGAACTCAGGGACTGGTTCTCCAAGAACCTGCCCGAAGGCTGGACGGAGCGCGGTCCACAGCGCGGACGCTTGGACGAGAAAGTCTCGCGCGAGTGGTCGAAGCGACTGTACGAAGCCGGATACGCAGGGCTCACGTGGCCGAAGGAGTACGGCGGCGCCGGCGCTCCCTACACGCACCAGGCGATCTTCCTGGAGGAGAGCGCACGGGCCGAGACGCCGGACCACATCGGCGTCATCGGTCTCGGGATGGCGGGGCCGACGATCATCGCCCACGGTACCGACGAGCAGAAGGCCGCTCACCTCCACAAGATCCTGTCCGGAGAAGAGGTGTGGTGTCAGGGGTTCTCGGAGCCCGGTTCCGGATCCGACTTGGCGTCGCTACGCACCCGCGCGGTGGTCGACGGTGACGACTACGTCGTGAACGGGCAAAAGGTGTGGTCGAGCTTCGCCCACATCGCCGACTTCTGCATCCTGTTGGTACGCACCGATGCCGACGC
>DASSMG010000353.1:0-3690 GCA_035688995.1 Actinomycetota bacterium | reverse complement strand
GTGATTGCCCGGCAGATTGTTCTCGACGTAGCCCTGCGTCACCGCCCCGATGACGGACAGGTAGCCGATACCGACGAACACCCATCCCATCTTGTTGTCCGGCTGGCGCCACATGATCAGCGCGCCGACGAGGCCGAACAGGATGAACGACACCGCGATCAGGTCGACGCCGGTGTAGATGCCGGCGAACACGTCCCCCGCGACCAGCAGCGCGGCCAGGACCGCAGGGACGATGCCGGAACGGGTGCTACTCAAGGCATGCACTCCTTCTCGATCACGTCGTCTTCGTCGGACACGCTCGCGAAGATCTTGCTGAGGGCCCACACCGCTCCGGTTCCGTCGGTATCGACGCCCTCCATCGTCCCGTTGGGCGCGGCGCCTTCGACGACGGCGTTGGTCCACGCGCTCCCGTCCCAGTGCGCGGCGCGCGGGTGCGTGACCTGATCGATGCGCCACCCGACGGCCCACACCTCACTCCCGACCGCGGTGGCATCGAAGAACGCCTCCTCGCCCCGCACGTTGGGAACGTCGGTCAGGACCGAGTGCCCGTCGACGCGATGGACCGCAAGCGGATGCTTCGAGTAGGCGTTGCCGACGAACCACTGCTCGGTCGGAGAGATCTCGACCATCGCGTAGAACGTCCCGTCGTGGGACCGGATCGATCTCGGGAAACGGATCGGGGTCCACGACGTGCCGTCCCAATGGAGCGCGTAGGGCCGCGAGATGCCCTTCTTGAACCCGACCGCCCACACGTCGTTCGGCGAGACCGCGGTCAGTCCGTAGAGACCTGCGTATTTTCCCGGCGAGGGCACGTACGACTGCGTCCAGGCCCCGTCGTAATGCATCAAGAGGATGTCGTACTCACCCGACGCGGTTTCGTAATACCCGCCCGCCCACACGTCGTTCGGCGACGTCGCCGCCACCGCGTCGAGGTGCGAGTTCGGGCCGGGTTGCGGGACGTCCATCAAGCTCCATTGCGTCCCGTCGTAGTTATAGATCACGAGTTTCTGGTGGCGAGACACGGTGCCCCCGACCGCGTAGATGTCGTTGGGCGTTATCGCCTCGACCGCGGAGAGATCGGTGCTCAACTCGTACGGCGGGATCGTCGTCTGGTAGTCGGCGTCGTCGAAATGGACGACGAGAGGCTCGGCGCGCCTGCCGCTCGCGGGGATGTTCTGGCCCACCGCGTAGCCGTCGTTGGGACCCAGCATGTCGAGGTCGAACAGCACGGTGTCGCCCTCGATCGCGTGCCACGCGTGGAAGGTCCCGTCGCATGCCGGCGTCTGGGCGGAAGCGGTCATCGGCGCAACCCCGGTCAGAGCCACGAGGACGCCGATCAGCAGTTTCTTCATCACGTGCACGCCCTTTCGACGTAGTTCGCTGCCTCACCCGAGTACGGCTCGACGTGATCGATGATCCATGCGGCCCCCGAGTCGTCGGTCTCGAGCGACGCGACCTCGCTGAAGCGGGGGTTGTGTTCGACGGTGACGATGCTCCATGCGACGCCGTCCCATCGATACGCGAGTGCACGGCTGCGATCGGAGCGCGACCTGAAGCCACCGGCCCACGCGGTCGTGCCGCTAGCGGCGGTGTCGAGCACGAACTCGGCGCCGCGCTGGTTCGGGAGCGCCACCGTGGACCACTGCCCCCCGACCCAATGGAGCACCTCAGGTTGAGCGGCGAGATTGCCGACCGCCCATGCTTCGGCCGGAGTCGGAGCGGTCACGCCGTAGAGGATGGTGGGATCCCCGAAGTCGCCGCCGAGCCCGATGCGCGTCCATGCCGCACCGTCCCAGTGAAGCGCCAGGGGCTGATCGAGGCCGCGATGTCCCACCGCCCAGATGTCGTTCGGGGCGCTCCCGTCGATCGCAGTGAGCGAGGTGTACCTGCCCGGCGAGGGAGTGAACGCCTGCGTCCACGACGTTCCGTCGTAATGCATCGCGAACGTGTCCGGGTATCTGCCGTCGGCGGGGATCTCGTCGCCGACGGCCCAGATGTCGTTGCTCGCGAATGCCTTGATCCCCGTCAGGTGAGCGAAGGGACCGATGGTCGGGAGCACGGCCCTGGTCCACGTCTCGCCATCCCAGTGCAGTGCGAGGGCCTGGCCCCCGTCGCGCGTCTCGGTACCGCCGACCGCCCACACGTCGGTGGGCGTCACCTCGGCCAGGTCGCGCAGGAAGGCGTTGTGCCGGAACGTCGGGAGCCCCGTCACCTCGCTCGCGCTAGAGGAGTCGAAGTGGACAACCCACGGCGACACCTTCCGCGCCGCGGTTCCGACACCGTTGTGCCCCACGACCCAACCGTCGCCGTCACCGGTCACTTCGAGCCCGAGCGGGAAGCCGTTGCCGATCGCGTAGACCGTGTGGAAGTTGCCGTCGCACGCGGGCTCCTGAGCCGTAGCCGCGGCGAGCGGCAGCATCGCGAGGGTTACGAGGATCACGACGAGTTTCATGCCGGCAGCTCCTTGCCCTCGGACCACAGCGGACACAGCGGCTTGAACTTGCACCACGTGCAATCGGCTTCGGGGTTCGGACGGAAGTCCTCGGCGAGGACCCCGTCGATCAGGACCGGCAGGCGCTTGAGGGCCTCGACCGCCTCTTCTGGCTTCTGCACGCGCTTCTGCACATCCCCGCGCGACAACGGGGGCTTCGGGTAGATGAGCTGCATCGCGGCCGGCACCCCGAGCGCCTTGATCTTCTCGTCGGTGGTCGCCGCGAGGTAATAGATCGCGAGCTGCAGCGACTCCTTCGCTTCGTCCCAATGGATCGCCGACGACGACGTCTTGTAGTCCGAGATCGTGAGGTTCTTGCCGATCTTGTCGATGCGGTCGATGCGTCCGGTGATCCGGTGACCCTCGTAGTCGACCTTGAACGCGTGCTCGGCCATTGCGGCCTGCCCCGGCTTCAGGAACCTGCCGTAGCGCTCGATCATCAGCTGACCGTCCCGGTAGAACTGGCGCTGGATCGCCTGGTTCGGGAACTCGCTCTTGATCTTCTCGAACTCTTGGTCGTAGAGCTTGTAAGCGGCGGGACCGTCGAGCTGCTCGAGCTCGATCATCTCGAACACCTTGTGGACGACCGAGCCGAACGCCATGTTGTGGCTCGATTCGGGGTCGAGCCCCAGCACGACCGCGAACAGGTACTGCAACCCGCAGTTGTCGTAGGTCGAGATGCGCGAGTAGCTCGTGCGGAGCTTGTCGAGCGGCAGGTCGTCGGAGATGTCCTGCTGCTGCTCGCGGATCGTCTGGTCCTGCTCCGTCCAGTCCCACCGCCACCACCACTCGCTCGGTTGCGCCGAGGAGCAGTTCGGGTCGAGCTCGCAGATCTTCTTGATGCCGGCGAGCGCGGCGATGCGCTCTGCGGGAGGGGCGGTCACGTCGGCGAGCGTCTTGCGATAGCGGGCCGCGGCCTCCGCGAACGTGAGCGGCGGGAGCCCCTCGGTCGGAGCGATCTCGGGGATGGAGCCGTAGAGCTCTTCGATGAAACGGCTCGGCTCGCCGCGGCGGCTCGGGCCCGGTGAGGTCGTGACGATGCAGCGCTTCTTGGCCCGGCTGCTCGCGACGTAGAAGACGCGGCGATCCTCGGCTTCGTTCTTGCGCGCCCGCTTGACCGGGTCGGTCTCGTCGAGGAAGTAGGGGTCGAACAGCCCGGTGGCCCGCCGGCCCTTGGGGATCTGGCCCTCGATCACGCC
>DASSMG010000352.1:0-2898 GCA_035688995.1 Actinomycetota bacterium | reverse complement strand
CGGTCGACACGAACATCGTGTCGCCGATGAAGTTGATCGAGATCGCGGCCTTCAGCTCGGGGATGTTGCCCACGAAGGTGACGTTCTTCGAGATCGCGCCGGCCGGCGGTTCGGGGAGCGCGCGCGTCGCCGCGCCGGCGGGTGCCGCCAGCAGCAGCGGAGCAACGATCAGTGCGATGAAGCGCCTCACGAGGAGGAGGTTCGGCGCCCGAGCGCCCATCCCTCCCTAGTCGGCGAGGGGGTGGGTCATGTCTTCGGGTTTGACCCAGGCGTCGAAATCGCCCTCCGAGACGTAGCCGAGACCGGCGGCGGCGGCCTTCAGCGAAGTCCCCTCGTGATGCGCCTTCAGCGCGATCTCGGCCGAGCGCTCGTAACCGATGTGCGGGGTCAGGGCCGTAACCAGCATCAGCGAATCCTTGAGATGGGCCTCGATGACCTCACGGTTGGGCTCGATGCCCACCGCGCACTGATCGTTGAACGAACGGCACGCATCGGCCATCAACGACGCCGACTCCAACACGTTGTGCAGCATCACCGGCTTGAACACGTTGAGCTGGAACGCCCCCTGGCTCCCGGCGAACCCGACGGCGGCATCGTTCCCGAACACCTGCGCACACACCATCGTCATCGCTTCGGACTGGGTGGGGTTGATCTTGCCCGGCATGATCGACGAGCCTGGCTCGTTCTCGGGGATCGTCAACTCGGCGATGCCGGCGCGCGGTCCCATCGCGTAGTAGCGAACGTCGTTCGCGATCTTGAACAACGCGATGGCCAGTGTCCGGAGCGCCGAGCTCGTCGTCACCATCCCGTCGTGCGCGCTGAGCGCGGCGAACTTGTTCTCGGCCGCAACGAAAGGCTTGCCCGTTTCGTGGGCGATCTTGGCGGCGCACACCTCGCCGAAGCGTGGGTGAGCGTTCAGACCGGTTCCCACCGCGGTGCCCCCGATCGCGAGCGAGTACAGCATCGGGAGCGCACGCCGGATCACTTCGGTCGCATCGTCGAGTTGCGCCACCCAGCCCGAGAACACCTGCGACAAGCGGACCGGAGTCGCGTCCTGCAGGTGCGTACGGCCGACCATGATGACGTCCTCGAATCGCCCGCCTTTCGAAGCAAGCGTGTCGCGCAGCTGCTTCACCGCGGGCAGAAGGTTCTCTTCGATCTCCTCGACCGCCGCGATGTGCATCGCCGTGGGAAAAGTGTCGTTGCTCGACTGGCCCTTGTTGACGTCGTCGTTCGGGTGAACCGGGTCCTTCGAGCCGATCGTTCCGCCGGCGATCTGGATCGCCCGGTTCGCGATGACCTCGTTCGCGTTCATGTTCGATTGCGTTCCCGAGCCCGTCTGCCACACCACGAGCGGGAACTCGTCGTCGAGCTTCCCGTCGATGACGTCCTGCGCCGCCTGGACGATCAGCTCGACCTTGTCGTTCGGGAGCTGCCCGAGCTCGCCGTTGGCCGCCGCGGCCGCCTTCTTGAGGACCCCCAGGGCGCGGATCACCCGTCTGCCCCACACGAAGCGGTCGCGGCCGATCGGGAAGTTCTCGATCGAGCGCTGCGTCTGCGCGCCCCACAGCCGGTCCGCGGGGACACGGACCTCGCCGAGGCTGTCCTTGTCCACTCGAAAATCGTTCTTTTCTAGATCACCCACACCAGATGTGGCCATGTTTAGAAAGAACGGGTTAGGTGGTGACTCGGTAGAGGATCGCGTCGCCCTGGCCCCCGCCACCGCACAACGCGGCGAGGCCGATGCCGCCGCCGCGGCGCTTCAACTCGTGCAGGAGCGTGACGGTGAGGCGCGCTCCGGTGCAGCCGATCGGGTGGCCGAGAGCGACCGCGCCGCCGTTGACGTTGACCTTGTCCTCGGCGTCCTTGTTGCCGTTGAACAACATGCCGACCGAGTGGAGCGCCACGGCCGCGAACGCTTCGTTGATCTCGACGAGGTCGATGTCGTTGGCCGAGATACCGGCTTTCTTCATCGCGGCCTGCGCGGCAAGGGCCGGAACCGTGTGCAGGTACGGAGGCTCGTCGGCCGACATGCCGTGCGCCAGGATCTCTGCCATCGGAGTGATACCGAGCTCCTCGGCGCGCTCCGCGCTCATCACCACGACCGCAGCACCGCCGTTCGAGATCTGCGACGCGTTGCCGGCCGTGATGGTCCCCTCGGCGCCGAACGCCGGCTTCAGCTTCGCGAGCGTGTCGACGGTGGTTCCTTCCCGCACGCCTTCGTCCGTGTCGAAGACGACCGGGTCGCCCTTGCGTTGCGGGACCTCGAGGGGAACGATCTCGTCCTTGAAGCGACCCTCTTTGATCGCCGCGGCGGCTCTCTCGTGCGAGCGCGCCGACCACCGATCCTGTTCCTCGCGGAGGATCTTGAACTCGGTGTTCACGTCGTCGGACTGCGCCCCCATGTGCTTGTGGTTGAACGCGTCCCACAGACCGTCGTAGATCATCGAGTCGATCAGCTTGCCGTCACCCATGCGGTAACCGGTGCGTGCCTTCGGAAGCAGGTACGGCGCCTGGTCCATCGACTCCATGCCCCCGGCGACCACGACCGAGGCCTCGCCGGCGCGGATCATCTGGTCGGCCATGGCGATCGCGTTGAGGCCCGACAAGCAGACCTTGTTGATCGTGATCGCCGGGACGCTCTTGGGGATCCCGGCCTTCACCGATGCTTGGCGAGCGGTGATCTGACCCGCCCCCGCCTGGAGGACCTGGCCCATGATCACGTAGTCGACCTGCTCCGGCTGGATGCCGGCACGTTCGACCGCGCCCCGTATGGCGGCGGCGCCGAAGTCGACGGCCGGAAGGTTAGATACCGCGCCGCCGAACTTGCCGATCGCGGTACGCACGGCGGACACGATGACGGTGGAAGCCATGAGGGCTCCTTTCGAGAGGGATGCC
>DASSMG010000351.1:0-4328 GCA_035688995.1 Actinomycetota bacterium | reverse complement strand
ATCCGACCCATCCAGAAGGACGAGACCGAGGCGTTCTTGAGCACGCTCCAGACCGCGTTCGGTTTCCCGCTGGACCGAGCCGTGATCCCGAACTTCGAACGAAAGATCGTTCGGGACCGCATGCATGTCGCACTCGACGGTGACGTCGTCGTCGGCACCGCGGGCACCATCCCCTTCACCCTGACGATCCCCGGCGGAGAGATGCCGACGTCCGGAGTGACGATGGTCTCCGTCCTTCCCAGCCACCGTCGGCAGGGTCTCCTGCGGCAGATGATGAGGAGACTGCTCGACGACGCGCACGCCCGCGGCGAGGCGCTCGCCATCCTGTGGGCGTCGGAGGACGCCATCTATCAGCGATTCGGTTACGGACCTGCCGCCGACACGAAGTCGATCGCGGCCGAACGCGATCGCGTGTCCTTCGTCAACGACCCCGGGCCGATCGGTCGCACCCGGCTCATCGACGAACAAGAGAGGCTGAAGCAGATCCCGCCCATCTACGACGCGGTGCGGCGCGTGACTCCCGGGATGTACGTGCGCACGGACACCTGGTGGGAAACGCACTCTCTCTACCAATCGGAGCGAGGCAGAGATCGAGACGGCCCCCTGCTGTGCGCCCTCTTCGAGATGGACGGGGTTCCCGAGGCGTATGCGCTGTACCACGTGAAACCGGAGTGGGGTGACGATGCGGTTCCGCAAGGCCGCGTCGACGTGGACGAGGTGATGGCAACCACTCCTCGCGCCGAGCGAGAGATCTGGCGCTTCATCTTCGGTATCGACCTGATCCAGCGCGTGCACGCGTATTACCTCCCGCCGGACCCACCACTGTTCTTGATGGTCGCCGAACCAAGGCGCTTGCGATTGAGCCACACCGAGCTGTTGTGGCTGCGTCTCGTAGACGTCGAGGCAGCCCTGCGTGCACGCAGCTACGCGACTACGGACTCTCTCGCGATCGAGGTCATCGACGAGTTCTGTCCGTGGAACGAGGGGACCTACCGCATCGACGGCAGCACGGGGTCGGTGGATCGGACCGACGGACCGGCAGATCTTCGAGCGAGTGCGGCGGCGCTGGCCGCGCCCTATCTCGGCGGGTTCACCTTCTCCCACCTGGCGCGCGCCGACAGGATCGAGGTCCTGAACGAGGGAGCATTGGAGCGCGCCGACGCCATGTTCGCGACGCCGCGGCCCCCGTGGTGCCCCGAGAACTTCTAGGAACGGTCGCTTTCGGGGACCACGAGCGAGATCAATCTCGGCGGCCGCGTGATGATCTTCGCGATCGTTCTCTCGCCGACGTGGGACCGAACCTTCTCGGACGCGAGGGCTCGGTCCTTCATCTCGTCTTCCGTGATCGATGTGGCGACCTCGATCGTGTCGCGCACCTTGCCGTTGACCTGCACCACCATCGTGACGACATCTTCAGCGGCGAGATCGGGGTCGAATGAAGGCCACGTCTGCTCGTGGACCGAATCGTCATGACCGAGGCGGTGCCATTGCTCCTCGGTTAGGTAAGGCGCCATGGGGGCCAGCAGTTTGAGAAGCGTTTCCATGAACTCGCGGATCACCTGCGGATGGCCTCCGCCGACGCTCTTGTAGCGGTATGCCTGGTTGACGAGCTCCTGAAGGCGCGCGATCGCCGTGTTGTAGGAGAACCGCTCAAAGTCCTCTGTGACGACCTTGATCGTGCGGTGGATCTGCCGTCGCAACGCGTCGTCCTCCGGTTCGGTGGCTAGGTCACCGACCGAAACGACGTCCCGGTTCTCTTCGCAGAAGAGCCACACGCGGTTGAGCCACCGGAAGGTCCGGGCTTCGATCGCGGTCACGCCTTCCTCCGGCCAATCGAAGTTCGCTTCGGGGGGGCCGGAGAAGAGCATGAAGAGCCGGAGCGCGTCGGCGCCGTAACGCTCGAAGGCTTCCTGAGGCTCCACGATGTTCCCGCGCGACTTCGACATGCGCTTGCCGTACATCGTGACGACACCCTGGTTGAGCAGGTTGGGGAACGGTTCCGGGTCCTTCGCCATCCCCATGTCCATGAGGACCTTCTGAACGAAACGGGCGTAGAGAAGGTGCAGCACCGCGTGTTCGATGCCGCCCGAGTATTGGTCGATCGGCATCCACGCATTGGATCGCTCGACGTCGTAGGGCGCGTCGTCGTTGTGCGGATCGACGTAGCGATGGAAGTACCAAGACGAATCGACGAAGGTGTCCATCGTGTCGGTGTCGCGGCGCGCCGGCCCCCCGCACTTGAAGCAGGTGACGCGAACCCAGTCCGTCGCCGTCGCCAGAGGCGAGGCTTGATCGGACGGCGCGAAATCGACGTCTTCCGGGAGGACGACCGGAAGTTCATCTTCGGGGACCGGGACCTCGCCGCAATGATCGCAATAGACGATCGGGATCGGAGTCCCCCAGTAGCGCTGCCGGCTGATGAGCCAGTCGCGCAACCGAAAGTTCTTTGCGTGACGTCCGAGACCGTGCTCCTGCAACCAGTCGGTGACCACTTGCACCGACCGGTCCGCCGGGGTTCCATCGAAACGGTCGCTGTTGACCATCACTCCGTCGTGCGCGTACGACTCGGTCATCGTGTCGGCGTCGAGATGCTCGCCCGGTGGCTCGATGACCACGCGGATGGGCAGCTCGTACTTCCGGGCGAATTCGAAGTCGCGCTGATCGTGGGCGGGTACCGCCATGATCGCCCCGGTGCCGTAGTCGGTAAGCACGTAGTCGGCCGCCCAGATCGGGATCCGTTCGCCGTTGACGGGGTTGATCGCGTAACGCTCGAGGAACAGACCCTGTTTGTCCCGCTCGGTCGACGTACGGTCGATCTCGGTGAGGCGCCCGACCTCCTCGCGGAACTCAGCGAGCCTGTCCTCGACCGGCGTCCCCACGGTGAGCTCGGTCGCAAGTTCGTGCTCGGGGGCCACGACGAAGAACGTCGCCCCCCACAGAGTGTCGGGGCGCGTCGTGTAGACGACGACGGGTTCGTCGCGTCCTTCGATCTCGAACTCGACCTCGGCCCCGTAACTGCGCCCGATCCAGTTCCGCTGCAGCGACTTGAGTCGCTCGGTCCAACCGTGATTGAGGTCGAGATCTTCGAGCAGACGGTCCGCATAGTCGGTGATCTTGAAGAACCACTGCGCGAGATAGCGCTTGACCACCGGTGTGTCGCAACGCTCACAGCGACCATTGACGACCTGTTCGTTGGCCAGCACGGTCTTGTCTTTGGGACACCAGTTGACGGGCGCCTCGCGCCGGTACGCGAGCCCGCGCTCGTAGAACTTCAGGAAGAACCACTGGTTCCACTTGTAGTACTCGGGGTCGCACGTCGCGATCTTGCGGTCCCAGTCGAACGAGCAACCGAGGCGCTGTGCCGAGGAGTAGAGCTTGTCGATGTTCGAATAGGTCCACTTCTTGGGGTCGATACCTCGCTGAATCGCGGCGTTCTCGGCGGGAAGGCCGAAGGCATCGAACCCGATCGGGTTGAGGACCTGGTGACCGTTCATGCGCAGGTAACGGGCGATCGCGTCGTGGATCGAGAAGATCTCGACGTGACCCATGTGCATGTCACCCGAGGGGTAGGGATACATCGTCAGCGCGTAGCGCTTTCGGCCGGGATCGGGAACCTCGGGCGCGGCCCACGCCTTGCGCTCGATCCAATCCTTCATCCAGCGCGTCTCGATCGAAGTGAACTCGTAATCGCTCGGCATCGCCGAAACCCTAACGGTCAGCAGTTGCCGAACGGGCCCGTGGCGAATTCGGGCAGTTCCGTATCCAATCGATCGGCCGGCAGATGCTTTTCCTCGGTCGTGTCGAGCTTGAGCGTGGACCCGTCGAGCTCGTAGAACCGCCGATGCACGTCGTAAACCCCGTCCGCGACGTCTTGCTGGGAGGTTCCCGGGGTGGCAACCGACATCACGACCCGATCTTCGGACGCGCATCCGACCCCTTCGAGGTGGCCCACGCTGCCTCCGTACGCGAAGAGACCGTCCGTGGCTCCGTCCCCGTTGCCTCCGGGTTCGACCCGGCGCAGGTCACCATCGGTCGCGATCAACGCTCCGACGAATTGCGTCGATGCACCCACGGCCTCGTCGACCAGGATCTCGGGGACCCCGTCGCCGTTGATGTCCACCGTTCCGTGGAGGCGCGGCTCGGGCAGTCCGGCCTGCGAGCCCATCTCCCACACCGGTTCCGAGATCGGCCCCGAAGCCGTCACGACCACGACGAACGCGGCACATGGAGGCCCTGAAGCGGGATCGAGGGCAACGTAGATCTCGTCGGCGAGCGCGTCGCCGTCTACATCGGCCCGCAGGGATGGGCCCCGCTGCAAGCCGCGGTTC
>DASSMG010000350.1:0-3930 GCA_035688995.1 Actinomycetota bacterium | reverse complement strand
CGATCGTCGATTGGGCGTCCTCGGGGGTAGCGGTCTTACCCGTGCCGATCGCCCAGATCGGTTCGTAGGCCACCACGATCGTGCGGGCCTGCTCAACGGGAACACCGGCGAGCCCGGCGCGGACCTGCTTGTCGACCTTTGCCTCGGTGCGCCCGTTCTCGCGCTCCATCTCGGTCTCGCCGCAACACATGATCGGCACGAGGTTGGACGCGAACGCCACTTTCACCTTGGCGTTCACTTCTTCGTCGGTTTCCCCGAAGATCTCGCGCCGTTCCGAGTGGCCGAGGATCACGTATTCCACGTCGAGGGCCGCGAGCATCTGTGCGGAGATCTCGCCGGTGAACGCTCCCTCCTTCTCGACGTACATGTTCTGGGCGCCGAGACCGAACTCGTACCGGTCCGCATCGATCAGCGTTTGGATCGTGCGCAGCGATGTGAACGGCGGGCATACGACCACCTCGACCTTGTCGAAGTTGTGGCCGGCAAGCTCGTGTCCCAGTTGCTGCACGAGGCGCATGGCCTCGAGATGGGTCTTGTTCATCTTCCAGTTGGCCGCGATCAACGGCTTACGTGCCATCCGGCTCCCTTCGTCGCGAGTCGGTTACTTGTTGCGGAGAACGGCTATGCCCGGCAACTCCCGTCCTTCGAGGAGCTCGAGCGAGGCCCCTCCCCCGGTCGAGAGATGGCTCACCGCATCGGTCATGTCGAGTTGCTTCAGTGCCGCAGCGGAGTCTCCCCCACCTACGACGGTGTACGCGCCGTTCTTCGTTGCCGTTGCGATGGCTCTGGCGATCGCTCGCGTTCCCTCGGCGTAGTCGTCGACCTCGAAGATCCCCATGGGCCCGTTCCACAGAACCGTCTTGGCACCCTCGATCACGTCCGCGAAGCGCCGCGCGGTCGAAGGCCCGATGTCGACGCCGAGGCGATCGCCGATCGCCGACAGGGCGACGGTCTCGTGCGCCGCACCCTCCTCGGGGGCCTCGGCCGCAACGACGTCATCGGGCAGCAGGATCTCCACACCTTTCGCCTTCCCGGCCTCGAGCACACCGCGCACCTCTTCGATCCGGTCGCGCTCGACGAGCGACCGCCCGACCTCGTGCCCGTCCGCCACCAGAAGCGTGAACGCCATCGCACCGCCGATGCAGATCGCATCGACCCGCTCGAGCAGGTTCCCGATCACCGCGAGCTTGTCCGAGACCTTGGCGCCGCCCAGGACCGCGACGTAGGGCGACTCGGCGTCGTGCAGGAGACGCTCGAGCTTCGTCACCTCGTCCGCCAGCAGGTATCCGGCGGCTGCGGGAAGTCGTTCCGCGACGCCCACGATCGATGCATGCGCCCGGTGCGCCGCGCCGAAAGCGTCGTCGACGTAGGCCCCGGCGAGCGCGGCGAGCCGGTCGGCGAGTTCGGGGTCGTTGCGTTCCTCGCCCGGCTCGAAGCGGAGGTTGTCGAGCAGAACGATCTCGGCCTCCGACCCGCACGCCTTGGTCGCCGCCTCTCCCACCACCTCGTCGACTATCTCGACGTCTCGATCGAGGAGTTGCTGCAACCGCTCGCCCACCGGTGTCAGACGGAGCTCGTCCACGACCTTGCCTTTGGGGCGCCCGAGGTGCGACGCGACCACGAGGCGCGCGCCGCGCTCGAGCAGGGCGGTGAGCGTCGGAAGCGCAGACCGGATCCTCAAGTCGTCGGTGATACGACCGTCTTTGAGCGGCACGTTGAAATCGCACCGCACGAAGACGCGCGTGCCGGCGACCTCGAGGTCGTCGATCGTGGGAAGTGGCTCCGCCATGGGGCGCGAGTCGCTATCGACTAAAGCTTGGACGCAACCAGCTCCGTCAGGTCGACCAAACGGTTCGAGTAACCCCACTCGTTGTCGTACCAGCCGAGCACTTTCACCATGTTGCCGTTCGCCATCGTGGACTGGCCGTCGATGATGCAGCTGTGCGAGTCGCCGACGATGTCGGAGCTCACGATGGGGTCGTCGGTGAACCGCAGGATGCCCTTCATGCCGGACGACTGCGCCGCTTCCTTGTAGGCGTCGTTCACCTGCTCCTTCGTGACCTCGGAGCCGACGATCGCGACGATGTCGGTGATCGAGCCGTCGGGCACCGGCACGCGCAGGGCCAGCCCGTCGAGCTTGCCCTTCAGCTCCGGCATCGCGAGCGCTGCGGCCTTCGCGGCTCCGGTGGTCGTCGGGATGATGTTGATCGCGGCGGCGCGGGCCCGCCTCAGGTCGTCACGCGCGAGGTCCAGGGTGTTCTGGTCGTTCGTGTACGCGTGGCAGGTCGTCATGAAACCCTTCTCGATCCCCCAGTTGTCCTGGAGCACCTTCGCGAGCGGCACGACGCAGTTGGTCGTGCACGATGCGTTGCTGATGATCTGGTGCGCGGAGGGATCGTAGGAGTCGTGGTTCACGCCCATGACGATCGTCACGTCCTCGTCCTTGGCGGGCGCGGAGATGATGACTTTCTTCGCGCCACCCTCGGCGTGCTTCGCCGCGTCGGCCCGCTTCGTGAAGAACCCGGTCGACTCGATGACGATGTCCACGCCGAGGTCGCCCCACGGGAGGTTGCCCGGGTCCCGCTCGGACAGGAGCTTGATGTCCTTGCCGTCGATCGTGAACCCGCCGTTGCCGACCTTCACCTCGCCGTCGAAGCGGCCGAAGACCGAGTCGTATTTCAGCAGGTGAGCCATGGTGTCGGCATCACCGAGGTCGTTGACGGCCACGATCTCGAGGTCGGCGCCTTTGGCCCTGAGGGCCCTGAAGAAGTTCCGGCCGATCCGGCCGAAACCGTTGATCCCGATGCGCGTCGCCATCGACGACCTCCTTGCGATTGCTGGGTTTTGTGACCCCAGACTACCGAACGAGGGTGCTCAGGGCCCCCGCGAGCCGTTCGGGATCGTGGGTGCCGTCGGCCGCCGTCACGTCGGCGGTCACGACGCGCACGCCCATCTCTGCGATCTCCGCAGCATCGATCGCGACGCCGTCGGGGCCCACGGGCTCCTGGATCACCATCGCATCGACCGCCCGCCCCACGTGGCGCATCAGGGCGGCAAGGTGCTCGGCCGCGCTCATCCCTTCGGTCTCACCCTTCTGTTGCCGGTTGTTGCCGACGAACACCCGGTATCCGGGGGCCGACCGGACGGCATCGCTGATCCCCGGCACCAGGAGCGTCGCGATGAGGCTCGTGAAGAGGCTGCCGGGACCCAGCACGATCTGATCGGCGGCGAGGATCGCGTCGACGGCGGGGCCGTGAGCGACCGGATCGGCCGGGCTCAGATAGACGCGTTCGATAGGAGCGGAGGTCTGCGCCACCGCAACCTGACCCTCCACCTCGCCCCCGGGCGTCCTCGCCGCCAGCTCGACGAGCTCGGTCGTCGCGGGGAAGACCCGGCCGCGCGCGCCGAGGAGTTCTCCGGCCCGCGCGACCGCCCGGGCGAAGTCACCGAGCTGTTCGCTCAGCGCCGCGATCACGAGGTTCCCGAGAGCGTGGCCGGTGAGGGGGCCGTGCTCGAAACGGAACTGGAACAGCCGCGCGAGATCGTCGTCGCCTGCGAGTGCGACGAGGCAGTTGCGGATGTCCCCCGGCGGGGGGATGCCCATCTCGCGAGTAAGGCGCCCGGACGAACCTCCGTCGTCGGCCACGGTTACGACCGCCGCGATGTCGTCCGCGTACCGGCGCGCGGCTCGCAGCGTCGCGGCGAGGCCGTGCCCCCCTCCGATCCCTACGACTTTCATGGATCCACCGGCGGACGGCCGACGTCTCGATGGATCACCTTCGCCGCGAACCCCATGTCGCGGATCGACGCGGCGAGGCGTTCGGCGAGCACGACCGATCGGTGGCGTCCCCCCGTGCACCCGATCCCGATCGTCAGGTAGTGCCGCCCTTCGCCCTGGTAGCCCGGGAGCAGAAGCTCGAAGAGATCGTC
>DASSMG010000349.1:0-2514 GCA_035688995.1 Actinomycetota bacterium | reverse complement strand
CCAAGTCACTCGGGAATTTCGTCTTGGTGAAGGACATCCGTCAACACCGTTCCGGCGAGAGCCTGCGCTACTGGGGGCTGATGGGCTCGTACCGGTCGCAACCGTCGTTCTCGGAGGAATCACTCGACGACGCATCGCAGAGTTACGAGCGGTGGCGGACGTTCCATCAGGCAACGTCGCATCTACTCGGCCTCGCCGAAAAGGTCGAGGCGACGAGACCACTAGACGAAGCGATAGACGATCCGTACGTGGGGCGTTTCACCGACGCTCTCGATGACGACCTCAACTCGGCAGGTGCGTTCGCGGTGGTTCACGAGATCGTGCGTGAGGGGAACCGTCTCCTCGAGGACGCTCAGCGCGGCGACGAGGAGGCCCGCTCGAGTCTCGAAGGGTTGCGCCGTGTGTTCCTCGAGCTCACCCACGTGCTGGGATTCGCCTTCGATCAGGGCGAAGCCGATTCCGAGCTCGTTGCCGGTTTGGTGGAGTATCTGCTGGACCTTCGGACCCAGGCGCGAGCCGAGAAGGCTTTCGATCGCGCCGACGAGATCCGTGCCCGCTTACAGGAGCTCGGCGTCGCCATCGAGGACACGCCGGCCGGAACACGATGGCGGCTGGGTGGCGCCTCGCCCTAACCGCCCGCCCGACGACGCGATCGTGGCCGGTCGTCGCCCCGTCCTGGAACTCCTCCGTAGTGGGCGACCCGTCAAAGCGCTCCTCGTCGCGCGGGATCTGCGTGATTCCGAGGTCGTCCGAGAGTTGAAGGAGTCGGCCGCGCGCGCCGGCGTCGCCACGACGACGACCACGAGGGCCGAGATCGATCGCATCGCGAAGGGACTCAACCATCAGGGTGTCGTCGCCGAGGTGGGCCGTTACCGTTACGCCCCCCTCGAGGACCTTCTCAAGGACGCGCGTCATCTCCTGTTCGTCGACGGTGTCACCGATCCTCACAACCTGGGTTCGCTACTTCGGAGCGCAGACGGATCGGGTTTCTCGGGCGTCGTTATCCCCGCCCACCGCGCCAGCGGTGTCACCGCGACCGTGCGCCGGGTGTCTGCCGGGGCCGCGGAGATCGTGCCGGTCGCCAGGGTGACGAATCTCGGTCGTGCTCTCGACCAGGCCCGGGGGTCGGGCTTCTGGGTCGTCGGGCTCGATGAGAAGGCCGGCGAGACCATCTGGGAGACGGATGCGCTCGAGCCACCGGTCGCTCTGGTGCTCGGGTCGGAGGGCAAGGGCATCTCACGAGGGGTGCTCGGGCGCTGTGACAGCACGGTGAGGATCCCGTCGCAGGGGCGCCTGGCATCGCTCAATGTGGCCGTCGCCGGCGCCATCGCGATGTTCGAGGCCACCCGTCGTGGGGAGACGTCGGATACGCTCTAGTCCGGCCGCGGCTTCGAACGCGGTCTTCGGCGGGGGGGATATGCCCGAAGACAACAAGACGCAGCTCTCCGATGAAGAGCTTGTTGCCCGTGCACGCGCGGGTGACGAACTCTCGGTGGAAGCGCTTCTGAACAGGTACCGGCATTACGCGCGGGCGAAAGCACGCACTTATTTCCTCGCGGGGGCCGACCGCGAAGACATCGTGCAGGAAGGGATGATCGGCCTCTTCAAGGCGATCCGAGATTTCCAGGCCGACAAGAACACCGCGTTCCGCGCGTTCGCCGAACTCTGCATCACTCGCCAGATCATCACGGCGATCAAGACGGCGACCCGACAGAAGCACATGCCTCTCAATTCGTACGTATCGCTCACAAAGCCCACAACTACCGAAGACGGCGACCAGCGCCCGCTCGAAGAGGCGCTCACGCACATCGTCGAAGACGACCCTGCCGAGCTGGTCATCTCGTCGGAAGAGATCTCGAACATAAAAGGCTCGATCAAGCGATTGCTATCGGAGCTCGAAGCCGAAGTTCTTCAGCTCTATATGGACGGCAAGTCGTACCAAGAGATCGCCGACATGCTGGGGCGTCACGTGAAGTCGATCGATAACGCTTTACAGCGGATCAAACGTAAGCTCGAGCATCATCTGGAGAATCGCAACGCCGAGGTGTTCAACTAATACCGTCGCGCGGTTTCCCCCTCATCCTTTCTTTGGATGCGACAATTGAGCCCGGTTGCCGGGTTAGCTCAGGCGGTAGAGCACTCGACTTGTAATCGAGAGCGCGTCGGTTCGAATCCGACACCCGGCTCGTTGGCGATCGGATCGATGGAGATCAGGTGACCGAACAAGGACAACCGAGGGAAGACCCCTCGAAGGACTCTGCTTGGGACACCGCGCTCGCGCAACTCGACGAGGCGGCGGAACTGATGGGTCTCCCTTCCGGCGTGCACGAGACTCTAAGAACGCCGAAGCGCGCCCTTATCGTTTCCGTCCCATTTCGCATGGACGATGGTTCGACGCGCGTCTATCAGGGATATCGGGTGCACCACAACGTCACGCGCGGGCCGGCCAAAGGTGGGATCCGGTACCACCCTTCGGTAGGCCTCGACGAGGTCAAGGCACTCGCGATGTGGATG
>DASSMG010000348.1:0-11309 GCA_035688995.1 Actinomycetota bacterium | reverse complement strand
ATACGAACCTCGTCTCCGCTGTGACCCCATTTAGGGCCGGTCGTCCCACATAAGTGCCTCCACGCTGCTCTAGGCGATAAGTCACCGGTTCCGCAGCATGGGGGCATGGATACAGCTGCGGTATCGGCGCTTCTTCGCGCTGCTTACGGTCGCGGCCGATCTTGCCGCCATCGTAGCGGTGGGTTGGTGGGTCGCCTCGAAGGTCTCGCGCCGGGCCCGCGCGTCGTGGCTCGAATTGCGGCAACACGTCGCCGATCACGCGTTGCCCCTCGCGTTCCTCGTTGCTTTGATCTGCACGCTCGGGAGCCTCTACTACTCGGAGGTCGCTCATTTCATCCCGTGCAAGCTCTGTTGGTACCAGCGGATCGCGATGTATCCGCTGACGGTCATCCTGGGCATCGCCGCGATGAGGCGAGACCTCCAGATCCGGCGTTACGTGATCCCGATAGTGGCGCTGGGGTCAGTCATCTCGACCTATCACTACGTGATCGAACGCTTCCCGAACCTCGCCGGCGGTTCGTGCGATCCGTCCGCTCCCTGCACGGTGACCTGGGTGTGGGAGTTCCGTTTCATATCGATCCCGTTCATGGCGCTCGGAGGGTTCGCCCTGATCGCCACTTTGCTTCTCACTGCATCCCCATCTATCTCGGAAGAAGGAGAGGAGTTCATCGATGACGACGAAGACGCGTCCGAGACCACGTTCGACGCACCCGCGGTCGCGGCGACCGCGGCCCGCGCCTAGGCCTCATTCCAAGAAGGCTCCTCCCAAGCGAAAGCTTCCGGTTCTACCGATCGTGGTGGGTGCCCTCGTAGTCGTCTTTGGGCTCGCGATCTTCATGACCAGGTCGTCCAAAGACGCGACCGAGGGCACGAGCGTGCGTCAGACCGGGACCGTGTCCGTCGCCGGACGCGCGTTGCCCCCGCTGCCCGAACGCGGTGCGGATACTGCAGTCGGTCGCATCGCTCCTACTGTCTCGGGGGCCGATTTCAAAGGTGACCCCGTCGCCATCGAGAACGACGGACGCGCCAAAGTCGTCATGTTCCTCGCACACTGGTGCCCGCATTGCCAGGCCGAGGTACCGGTGGTTCAGAGTTGGCTCGCGCAGAACGGGGCCCCCGCCGGTGTCGACCTTTACTCGGTCTCGACCGGTGTCGACCCGTCACTTCCGAACTATCCGCCGTCCCAATGGCTCGCACGGGAAGGGTGGAGCGTGCCGGTCATCGCCGACAACGCAGGTGACGGCACTGCCGATGCGTTCGGAGTGAACGGCTTCCCGTTCTTCGTGTTCGTGAACTCCGACGGGACGGTGGCGGCGCGCGCCTCCGGGGAGATACCGATCGATCAGCTCACGTCCTCGATCCGGGCGCTTCGCTGATTTCGGGCGGACATCAACGTGCGATGAGAGCGCGCGTTATCGGCTCTGAGATCGAAGGAAGTCGCTCAGGGACTCGTGGCGACGAGGCGCTCGACGATGCCACCGGGACCGAGCCGGTCGCGCTCGACGATCTCGAAGCCGTGAGCGACCACCTGCTCGAGAGGCCGGCGGGTCATGTGATCGCCGTCGGAGCGCACCGAGAAGAACTCGAACGCTTTCTGCAACCAGAGAAAGGGAGTCACGGAACTTCGGATGTGATCGACCAGGATCAGTCGTCCGTCCGGTCGTAGGACGCGTTTCATCTCACCCACCGCCCGGGCCGGATCCGGGATGTTGCACAGCGAGTAGGTGCAGACGACGCTGTCGAAACTCGCGTCGGGGAATGCGAGTGAATGAGCGTCCCCGACCTGAAGCGTCACATCGCGACCGAGTGCCCCGGCGCGTTCCCGTGCGATCTCGATCATCTCGGCCGTGAGATCGATGCCGGTGAGCCGCACGTCGTCCCGATAGAGGGGCAGGTTCAAACCGGTTCCGACCGCAACCTCGAGGGTGTCGCCTTCGGCGCGCGAGCACGCCCACGACCGGTGCTCCGGTCCGAACACGCGCCGCTCGAAGAAGCCGATCCGTTTGTCGTAATCGGCTGCCTGCTTAGCCCAGGCGGTGCGCCTCTTCTCGTTCTGCCGACTGAGATCGTCCATCTCCGTGATGTTCGCGCTCCTCGGAGAACAGTGCGAGAGCCCGCTCGGGCGGGCGGGCGATGACGGCGCGATCACCCCTGATCACGATCGGTCGTTGGATCAAGATCGGATGCTTCGTCATCGCCTCGAGCAAGCGGTCGTGGTCGGCGGTGGCTAGATCGAGCTCGGAATAGATCTTCTCGTTCGTGCGCATCATGTCCCTGGGATCGGTGATGCCGAGCAGACGCATGATGTCCTTCAGCTCGGCGACGGTGGGGGCCGCGTCGAGGTAACGAACGAGCTCGTGGTCGATCCCCTGATCCTCGAGCAGGCCCCGCAGCGACCGGCACTTCGAGCAGCTCGGATTGAAGAGGACGTGGGTGGATGCCATCCCGTCCTAGGTTCCGTCGCTGGAGGGCGCGTCGTGCGGGTGGATCACGTCCGTCTCGCTGGGATGCCAGACCGGATGATCCGTTGCCACCTCGACGTTGAAGCCCCAGTCGTAGGTGAGGGAGCCGCCGATCGTCCCTCCGATGGTTACGAGCCCGAGGATCACGAGCGCAAGAACGAGGGAGAGCCCGGTCGGTTCGGCGAAGTACTCGCCGCCCTCGCCCAGGAACAGGTACCAGAGATCGAACAGGACGACGACGGTGAGAGTGATCATCGTCCAGGCATGGGCATTCACCATGCGCCGCACCTGCGTCCCCTTCTGGGTGTTGAGCCAGTCGGCGAACCCCGTCAGCGCGGTGCCAAGCGAGCTGATGCCGCCGATCAACAGGACCCACGACCCTGCTCTCTGGACGTCTTCCGCCCACGTCGACGACTTGAACAGGAACGCAATGATGAGAAGGATGGGCGCGATCGTGTAGGCACCGACGGTTACGTCGGTTAGCGGTGGGTGCAGCGGTTTGCCCGCGAAGCCGCGGAGACCCTTGAACTTCCGTCCTCTTAATTCAAGTGACGGTCGGAACGAGAACCTGCGCATGGATCCCTCCTCGTTATCTAGAAACGCCTGCCAGTGCCAGGAACTCTTCTCGGGTTGCGACGTTCTTTCTCAGCAGGCCGTACATCGTCGACGTGACCGTCTTCGTGCCCGCAGCGTTGACCCCCCGGATCGTCATGCACTGGTGCTCCGCCTCGAGGATCACTCCCACGCCGCGGGGTGAGAGTTCTTCCTCGAGCCAGTCGGCGATCTGTTTGGTCAACCGTTCTTGAACTTGAAGCGACCGCGCGAACAGATTCACCAGGCGTGCGAGTTTCGATAACCCGATGATCCGCGAGCCGGGCAGGTAGCCGACATGTGCCACGCCCTGGAAGGGGAGCAGGTGATGCGCGCACAGCGAAACGAACGGGATCCCCTTCGCAAGAACGAGTTCGTCGTACCCGTCGTCGTTCGGGAACGTGGTGGCGGTGAACGGTTTGGGTGTCAGTAGCTCCTCGTACATGCGCACCAAGCGCCCGGGGGTGTCGCGTACATCCGGAGCGCTCAGATCGACACCGAGGGCCTCGAGGAACTCTCGAGCGGCTGCTTCGGCGCGATCTTTGTCCCGCGGCGTCGTCGCTACGACACTGAGGTGGTCATGGCGGTGAGGGCTCATGGCGGAAGAACTCACGCGGACTCCTTTATCGGTTGGAATACGACGCAGCAACGTCCCGGTTGGGGCGCGAGTGTTGGAGTGACGGTCCCGTCCCCGAGGCCCTCGAGAAGACCGGCCATGAAGGCTTCGTTCATCCCGCACACGAGTTCGGGGTTCTTCTGAGCGAGCGCGTGGAAGGGGCAATTGCCGAGGGCCAGCGCGGCGCCATCGCTCATCGGCTCGAATCCGAGCGACCCGAGGACCTCCTCGAGTCGTCGATCTCGCCCACTCTCGGCGCCGTGGGTCACACCGAAAGCGCGCCCGACGCGGCGGGCCGCCTCGAGAGCCGACTCGGTGTCCGTTCTCGTGTCGAGAGCCTCGAGGAGCATGGATCCCACAAGCCCGTATCCCCGAGGGGGAACGGATACCGACATCTCGTCGGTGGTTGCCTCGTACAACTTCGAGGGGCGACCGGCCCCGGGCCCGCCCGGCCCCCGCCGTGCGTAATGAGCCTTCAGCAGGCCGAGATCGACGAGCTTGTCCAGGTGGAAGGCCGCGAGCTTCGTCGAGATCCCGATCTCGGCAGCCACCTCTTCCCGCGACAGGGGACGGCGGCTCTCCCGGATATGGGCGTACATGGCCCACCGGTGGTCGTCGGCGAGCGATCCGATCGCTCGTGCTGCCCTGCGGTCCCGGTCCATGCCGAGGACTCTAACACTAAGAACTCTTAGTTTTAGATGGGTCCGTGGGGGTATTCGGGGCTGCGCCCCTGGAAGGACAGGATCTTCGGGTTCTGGATCACGCCGTCCCGGATCTCGATCGCCTTTGCCACCGTCTCATCGGCGTCCCATTTCTCGGGTCCGCCACCAACGAGCGGAAGGAAGGGGAGCAAGGAATCGCTGATCTCCCACGTCGCCGCATCCCACAGGTACGACGGGCTGTGATCCACCGCGTAGTAATTGACGCGGTCGCCGACCGTGAACATCGGCTCTTCGAACGAGGTCGGTCTCGCCCACTCGAATCCCATGCCTTCGTCACACGAGACGTCGACGATCAGGCTCCCCGGTCGGAAGAGACCCAGGTCGTCGTTCCTCACGAAGATCTGCGGATCGTCGGGGTCCTGGAACACGCAATTGACGACCACATCGTGAGCTGCGAGCTCCTCGACCATGGGACGCGTGTGATCTTCGACGACCGCCAACGGACGGGAGGGGTCGTCCTCGTCACGAACGATCTGACCCATCGCGACCGCGTGGGCCGGTGACTCCACCGCGGCAGGCGCGCGATGGCTGAGGATCGTTACGTCGTGGATCCCCATGGCGCGCAGCGCGGTCACCGCCCCGCGGCCGGTTGCACCGAAGCTGATCACTGCAGCCCTCATCGAGGGGCCATAGGACCCGGTTCGACCGATCAGACGCAACGCGTGCAGCACGGAGCAGTACCCGGCGAGCTCGTTGTTCATGTGGAAGACGTGGAGCCCGAAACTCCCGTCCCGGTTCCACCGGTTCATGGCTTCCCACGCGATCAAAGTGAGCCGGAGATCGATGGCTTGCTGCGTCAGAGCGCGGTCTTGGACACAGTGCGGCCATCCCCACAGGACCTGTCCCTCTTTCATCTCGGCCAGGTCCTCGACCTGCGGCTTCGGCAGAACGATGACGTCGCATTCCGCGAGCAGCTCGGATCGGGACATCACTCCGGCGGATGCCGCCTCGAGGTCGGCCGTCGAGGTTCCGAACCGGCGCGCATAGCCCTCCTCGAAGTAGAGCGCGCGCCGAACCTGGTCGTCGATGCGACCGAAGTGAGATGGATGGATCGGCAAGCGGAACTCGTTCTCTTTACGGGAGGTCGCGAGCACGCCCATCGTGAGTTGGGTCACGGGCAAAGATTAGGGCCGTTCTTCCAGCGGAGGTGGTCCGTTCGACCTCGGCGGTCGGGCGGGATCGGCAGGAACGTCGTTGTGGCCGACTGTGCGGTGCTAGCTTCGAGACGACATCCAAGAATCCGACAAGGAATCCGAGAGGAGCAGTGATGGAGTCTCCAGAGGATCCGGAGATGCGTGATCAGGACGGTGGGTTCGACGACGATCCTTCGGCCGACCCCGGTGAACAGCTCGAGGCGATGATCGAACATGCCGATCGCCCGTTCGCGACCGAGTCCTACGGAACGACCGCCGAGGAAGAGACGCGGGGCGAGTCGCTCGATCAGAAGCTGGCCGAGGAACGGCCGGAGCGGCAGACCGTGGACTCCGCGTACGTGATCGAAGACGCCGATGCTCCCGACGAGGAGGCCGAGCTGGTCGGCGACGCGGCCCTCGAGCGGGACCCGTTCTTGTCTCCGGAAGAGGCGGCGGTACACATCGAAGACGAGAGCGGCCACCGGGAAAGCTGAATCTTCGATGGCCGGCGAGATCGACACCTACGTATCGAGCTGGCGCGACGAGCTGAACAGCGCGGCGCTCTACCGTGCGCTGGCCGCTGCGGAGTCGAGCGATCAGCTTGCCGAGGTGTACCGGAGGCTGGCCGACGTCGAGGAACGACACGCTGGTTTCTGGGCCGACAAGGTGCGGGCCGCCGGTGCCGAAGTGCCGACGTTTCGCGTGGGATGGCGCACCAAGGTTCTGGCATCGCTCGCGAAGCGTTTCGGACCGAGCTTCGTGGTTCCAACCATCGACGCGATGGAGCAAGCGGACAGTGCGTCGTACGACGACGACCCCGCGGCGGCTCATACACCGATGCCGTCGGAGGAACGCTCCCACGCCCGCGTTCTGCAACACATCTCGCGACGCGGGGGCGGTTTGGAAGGTTCCGCGGTGGCCCGCTTAGAGGGGAGACATCGCTCCGCGAGCGCCAATTCGCTGCGCGCTTCGGTACTCGGAGCGAACGACGGTCTTCTCTCGAACTTCAGTCTCGTCATGGGTGTCGCCGGTGCGGATCTATCCGGCAACGGGATCCTGATCGCCGGGTTCGCGGGGCTCCTGGCGGGGGCGGGTTCGATGGCGATGGGGGAGTGGATCTCGGTCCAGAGCTCGCGGGAGCTGTACGAGAGACAGATCGGTATCGAACGACAGGAGCTGGCGGAACGACCCGAGGAAGAACGCGAGGAACTGGCGCTGATCTACATGGCGAAGGGGCTTCCCGAGGCCGAAGCTCGTGCTCTCGCCGACCGATTGATGTCCGATCCGACGACCGCACTCGACACGCTGGCACGCGAAGAGCTGGCAGTCGACCCCGATGATCTCGGCGGGTCGGCCATGGGGGCGGCGGTCTCTTCGTTCCTGCTGTTCGCGATGGGAGCGATCCTCCCGGTCATCCCGTTCATGTTCCTCGAAGGCTTTGCCGCGATCGTGACGAGTGCGGCCATTAGCGCGGCCGGTCTGTTCGGGATCGGAGCCGCCATCACGTTGTTCACGGGACGCAGCGCATGGGTTTCGGGAGGGCGTCAGCTGGCGATCGGTGCTGCCGCCGCGGCTCTCACGTACGGGGTCGGCCTTCTCCTAGGCGTTGCCGTCGGCGGCTGACGCGACGGCCGCTAGGCGGGGATGTCTCGCCGGCGTAGCGCCGCCAGTCCCACGGCCGTCGTCCCGGCCGCGACTGCGGTCAGCAACGCGAGTGGGAGCCACGAGAACTCGGCGCCGGGCAACTTCGGGACGTGTGCGAAAGGCGACAGATCCATCACCCATTGCGGCAGCTCGAGTAACGGGCCGAACTGCGCCAGAAGAACGAAGGCGGCGAGGGCGATCCAGCCCGCCATGGCCGCTCTAGGACGAAAGCCGTAGCCGGCAACAGTTATCGCTATCAGGACCCATACGGCGGGAAGGTAGGCGACCGCCGCTCCGACGAGAGCGCCGACGCGACTTGCGTCGTGGACCTGCGACGCGTGCGCGACGCCGGCGGCGAGACCGGTCCCTACCGCGAGGACGGCCGTGCCCAGGATTGCCGCGGCGATGTGACTCGATGCCCACCGAACGCGTCCCGTCCCCGTCGCCAGTAACGATTCCGCGCGTTGGCCGTTCTCTTCCGATCGCAAACGCATCGTCGCCTGGATGCCGAAGGCAGCGGCCGCTGTTGCCACGAAACCAAGTTCGGCAGCGAGGAAAGCGTCCGTGATCCCTTTGGCGCCGCCCAGCTTCGTGAACATGTCGCGCGCCTGCTGGCTGTCGAGGAATCCCGAGACGTTCGATGCGATCCCGCCGAAGACCAACCCCAGCAAGACGAACCCGATCGCCCATGCGAGCAGCGACGCTCGATGAAGCCGCCATGACAGCCCCATCACGGAGCGAAGGGTGCGGCCCCCCTGGGCCGGCCCCGGCCTGTCGGGCACGAGTCCTGCGCCCAGATCGCGACGGGTCGCAACGAGATACGTGACGGCCACCATGACGATGGCGAAGCCGAGCGTGATGAGGAGGACCCACCACCGGTTCTCGGCGAACGACCGCACCTGCTGGCTCCACCCGATCGGCGAGAGCCATGTCAGCCACCGGGGCCCTCCCGGGCTCGCGGTGTCGCCCACGGCACGTAGCACGTAAACGACCCCGAGCACCGCGATCGCCGAACCGGTCGCGGCGCGGGCGGCGCGCGTCAATTGGGCACAGAACGCGGCGATCCCGGCGAACGCGATGCCGATCGCGGCCCACGAGAAACCGAACGCGAACGAACCCGCCGGTGGCAGTCCCGCCGCGACGAGAGATGCTCCGGTCAGGACGGCGAGCACCAGACTCGCCCCGATCGCGATGAGCAGTGCGGCGGTGAGAGGCGCGAGCCGGCCGACGACCGTCGAACCGACCAACTCGAGGCGTCCGGTCTCCTCTTCGGCGCGCGTGTGCCGGACCATCGTGATGATCGCGAAGATCGCAACGAAGATGGCGCCCGTCCCCGATGCTTTGAGCATCGCGATCTCTCCGAGAGAGGTGGGGTCGTAGATGTGCCCGTAGAGCGCTACGAGTGCCTGGGAGTGGTTGAAGGCTTCTGCCGCGAGAACGCGCGATCCAACGGTGGGGTAGAGGCTTGCGGTGGCGGCCGCAGACGACGCGGCCAGAGATATGAACACCGCCAGCCACACGGGGATCATCACGCGATCTCTTCGGAGGGCGAGCCGGACGAGCGCGACCGTTCCCTTCACTTCGTTACCGCTCCTCCAATGCGTCTCCGTAATGACGAAGGAACAGCTCCTCTAGCGTCGGGGGGCGCGTCGTCAGCGTGCGGACGCCGGCTTCGGTGAGCCGGCGCAGTAGCGCGTCGAGCTGCGTCGTATCGACCTGACAGCTCAGATGGGTCTTGTTGACCTCGACGTCGTGTATCCCCGGGATCTGGGACAGATCACCGATCGGTCGCTCGGTCTCCGCGACGACCGACGTACGGGTCAGGTGTTGGAGATCGGACAGCGTTCCCGTCTCTACGGTTCGGCCGAGTCGCACGATGCTGACCCGGTCGCACAGTGCCTCCACCTCCGAAAGGATGTGACTCGAGAGCAGGACGGTGCGGCCCAGGGAGACGAGTTCGCGAACGACATCGCGGAACGTTGCTTCCATCAGGGGATCGAGCCCGGCGGTCGGTTCGTCGAGCAGATACAGCTCGACGTCCGAGGCAAGGGCAGCGATCAGCCCGACCTTCTGCCGGTTGCCCTTGGAATAAGCCCGGGCCTTCTTCGTGGGGTCGAGGTCGAAGCGATCGAGAAGCTCGGCGCGACGGGTGGGATTCAAACCTCCCCGCAGACGCGCCAGTAGATCGATGATCTCGCCGCCCGTTAGAGAGGGCCACAGGGTGACTTCGCCGGGAACGTAGGCAAGACGTCGGTGAAGCTCGACGGCGTCGGTCCAGGGATCGCGACCGAAGATAGAGGCCTTACCCCCGTCGGCGCGCAGAAGGCCCAGAAGGATCCGGATCGTGGTGGTCTTCCCGGCTCCGTTGGGGCCAAGGAAGCCATGAACCTCGCCGTCGTTCACCCGCAGATCGAGTCCGTCGAGGGCGCGCGTCTGGCCGAAGTTCTTAACGAGACCGGAAGCTTCGATCACCGTTCCATCCTATGAACGCCCAGCGGTGCCCCCGGGATCTTCCAGCGAAGACGACGGGATCCCCGAAGTCACTAGCACGTCGCCGCCCGTGGATGCAGAGTGGGGGACGTATCGCCCACGCGGCCGTGGGGCCGTCAAGAAGGAGGCGACATGGGAAGACGGGGGTTCGTGCTGATCGTCCTGCTGAGTGCCGGATTGATCCTCTCCGCATGTGGGGGTGGCAACGACGACGAAGGATCGTCGGGCAGTGGAGATTCCGAAGGAAACGGGAGCATCGATGCCACCGTCCAGGAGTGGGCCGTGATCCCCTCGGTGGCCTCGACCTCGTCCGGTGAGGTCACGATCAACATCTCCAACAAGGGTACCGAGACGCACGAGTTCGTCGTGTTGAAGACCGACCTCGACCTGCTCGACCTTCCCACCGCGAAGGACGGGTCGCTCGACGAGGAAGGGGAGGGCGTCGAAGGCGTCGACGAGGTCGAGGACATCCCCGCCGGCGAGACGGCAGAGTTGACGGTCGATCTCGAACCGGGGAACTACGTCTTCGCCTGCAACATCGTCGAGAAGGAAGACGGTGAGACCGTTTCCCATTTCGCCAACGGGATGAAGACCTCTTTCACCGTCAAGTAGGCAAGCGCACGTGACGTCAGACAAGTCCAACAACGCGCCCGATTTCAGCGACCTCAGCGCGGTCTACATCAACTGCACCCTGAAGCGGTCGCCCGAACCGTCGCACACGCAACTCCTGATGGACAAATCGATCGAGATCATGCGCAACCAAGGCGTCGCGGTCGAGAACCTCCGCGCCGTCGATCTCGATCTCGCGACCGGAGTGTGGCCCGACATGACCGAGCACGGATGGGCGACCGACGCGTGGCCGGGGATCTTCGAGAAGGTCCTTGCAGCCGACATCCTCGTGATCGGGTCGCCTATCTGGCTCGGGGAGAAGTCATCCGTGTGCACTCGCGTCATCGAGAGGCTTTACGGGAACTCGAGCCTTCTCAACGACGCCGGGCAGTACGCCTATTACGGGCGCGTCGGAGGCTGCTTGATCACGGGCAACGAAGACGGGATCAAGCACTGCTCTATGAGCATCCTGTATGCGCTCCAGCACCTCGGCTTCACGATCCCACCCCAGGCCGACGCCGGCTGGATCGGCGAAGCCGGGCCCGGGCCCTCGTACGGCGACGAAGGGATCGGTCTGGACAACGACTTCACGAACCGGAACACCACGTTCATGACTTTCAACCTCTTGCACCTGGCGCGGATCCTGAAAGACAGGGGCGGGTTCCCCGCCTACGGGAACCAGCGATCCGAGTGGGATGCCGGATGCCGGTGGGACAACGAGAACCCGGAGCACCGATAAGGGGTCGTTGGTCCCCCCGGAAGACGTCCGAACGGCCGTGGCGCCTGGAGCGGCCCTTCCCCACGATGGGGGAAAGGCCGACTCGAAGAGGAGGAGCCGATGGACGGATTCCGTCTGGATGGGAAAACCGCGGTCATCACGGGGGCCGCGATGGGTATCGGATTCGGTATCAGCGAAGCGTTCGTCTCCGCGGGCGCCAACACGTTCCTGGTCGACCGCGACGGAGAGGCACTTCGGGCGGCCGCCGGCAAACTCGAAGGTCGGGGAACAAAGGTCTCCATCTTCGAGATCGACCTCACCGAC
>DASSMG010000347.1:0-11187 GCA_035688995.1 Actinomycetota bacterium | reverse complement strand
ATCCCCGCCTGCAGCCGCTTCTCCGGTGGAAGCTGCTCGATCAGCACCATGTTCTCGGGGCCGGCGACGAGGTCGAGACCGAACCAGTCCACCCTGAGATCGAACAACTCGGGACCGATCCGCTTGGCGTCGCCGAAATAGGTCGCGAGTGTCGTCTCTGCGGTATCCAGCTCCGACGTGATCACGTAGATCGCGTCGCGAGCGAATTGTAGGTCCTCCGGAGCATCGAGGAGCGCCGGTTCATCGATCTGGATGTGACGGCATCCCGCTGCCTCCAGCTCGAAGGCCTCCTGTGCGATCACTCTCGCGATCGCCATCACGAAATCCTCGTGCTTGCCGTAGTGCTCGTCCAGCGACAGACGAGCGAACGTGATCGGTCCGGGGATCACCGCCTTGACGGGCTTCGTTGCGACCGACGCAGCGAACTTGAAGGCTTCTACGCTCGAGGGACCGCGCCATTCGATGTCGCCGGTGCAGATGGGACGTCGGTAGTAGACGTTGTTGTCGAACCACCGGATCAAGCCGCCGATCTCGAACCCCGCTATGTGGCGGGCGAACGGCGTGAGGATGTCGTCCCACCGGGCGTGCCCGTCGGTGACGATGTCGATCCCGGCCTCTTCCTGCTCGAGGATCGCCCGACGAGCGAGGTCGTCGAACGCTTTCTGAACGTCCTCGTCGGTCGCATCCCCTCGTTCGCGTGCATGCAATGTCTTGCGGACGACGAACTGACCGCCTTCGTCGGGCGGCTTCGGGTACGACCCGACAACTGTGGTCTCGACCGGCATCGGACTCCTTTCTTTACCGGCTCATACAAAAAGCCCCTTTCCGGACGGAAAGAGGCTGCTGTCGAGCCTGCTCATCCGTCCGGGGTTCGCACCTGCTGCCGAAGCAGTGGTTGCGGCGGGATCAACGGGCCGGTCCCTCCCCCGCTCTAGATGAGCGAGGTCATCATAAAGGAGTCGTCAGTCGACGGCGGATCGATCGGCGTCGGAGGCACCCGTGGGGGACGACGCAGCTCCGATCACCACGACCCCTCGTGCCGCGAGGCTGGTGAGGAAGGCGGACGCCACGACCACGAACCACAACGAGGCGCCGTTCGTGGAAACGACTCGGTCCGCTGCGACCGCACCGAACACGAGCAGCAAGGGGCCCGTTATGAACGCGAAGAAACCGGTGATCGCGGCGGCGCGATAACCGCGCGTTCTGAGGGCCAACCACGCGCCGACGCCGGCCCCCAGGGCCGCACCGCCGACGGTTCCGACGAGGGGTGGGAGTAGCCCCTCGAGCTCCGCGCCCTGCATGAACCGGTCGGCGTACCAGGCGCCGACCGCGAAACCTGCGACCCCCAGGACCACCCCGCCGACGAGACATCCGACGAAGGTCGCGAGGAATCCACGTCCTCCAGAGCTGTTGGTCATGCCCCTCCGACTCCGCCCGCGATCATCGGTTACCAACCTAAGTGGTCGCCCGGCGGAGCCCCAACGAGAAAGGCCCGCCTCGCGGCGGGCCCTTTCCAGGTTCTTGGATCGGCTAGAAGTGAGCGGAGTCTCCGCAGGCGCAGCTGCCTTTGGCGTTCGGGTTGTTGATCGTGAACCCGGACTGCTCGAGGGTGTCGAGGTAGTCGATCTCGGCCCCCCTGAGATAGGGAGCGCTCATCTTGTCGACGCGGATCTCGACCCCGTTGATCGTCTCGGCCTGGTCGCCGTCGAGCTTCCGATCGTCGAAGTAGAGGGCGTAGCGGAGTCCGGCGCAGCCGCCCGGCTGCACTGCGACCCGGAGGGCGTATTCCTTGCCCTCGTGCTCGTCGGGAGACGCGGCGATCTCGCGGGAGAGCAGCTCCTGGACCTTCGTGGCGGCCGTTGCCGTCAGTCCGATCGTGGAGACGTCGGTGGTGATGTTCTCGGCGGTGGTGGCCAACTGATTCCTCCTTGGTTGGGCATGCGGCCCTTTGTTGCTCCTCGAATCATAGGTCAACGCTGATGGACGACACGCCATTCCAGCAGGTAGAGGAGCACCGCCGCCACGACCGTGACGATGGCGACTTTCCTGGTCGCGGACGGGAGGGGGCCGTCGAAGAAGGCGGACCACAGCACCAGCATGGCAAGCGACGCGCCCCCCATCAGGGTCGAGGCGAGGATCGCGATGTGAAGGAGCTGGTGCGCCCAGCTGTGGCTCAATGCGACGTTTTCGACGAGAATGTGAAACTGCCCACCCGCAGGGCGGGCGCCACGATCGATCCGAAGCTCCCGTAGTCCGGGGCGAACGCCTCGACCTCACGTCCGATCCCGGACGTGGTCCGCAGTGCCTCGAGAGCGCTCTGCGAGAAGCGGAAGTTGTGGATCGGCTCGGCCACCTCTCCCCCACGGATCCGGAACGTCCCGTCCCGGGTCATCCCCGTGAGCAGGGTCGAAGGACGATCGAGCACGTTCACGTAGTGGAATCGGGTCACGAGGATCCCGTCACTCACGCCCCCGATGAGCTCCGAGAGGTCCTGGTCGCCACCCTCGAGAACCACGTTCGACGCGTAGGGCCCGTACTCGTTCGAGCCGGAATAGTGCCCGGTGCTGGTGGTGCCCAACTTGGCCGCGGTCCTGAGGTCGGTGACGGGTTCGCGTGCGACCCCCTCGTCGATCACCGCTACTCGTTTCTTCGGCACGCCTTCGAGGTCGAAACCGATCCCGACGGACCGCGGATGCCACACGTCGTCCGTGATCGTGATCCCCTCCGGGCCGATCCGCTCGCCGGTCTTCGTGCTGAGGAAGCTTTCTCCTTCGATGACCTGCTTGGCCCCCATCCCGATCCACGAGAGATATTCGAGGAGCGTGGCCACCGCGGGGGCTTCGAGCACCACTTCGTAGGTGCCGGGCTCGGCATCGCGGGCGCCGGCTCCGCTACGTGCCTTGTCGACCGCGCGCTGGGCGACGGTTGCAACGTCCACGTCGTCGAACGCGTGCGAGGACGCGTCTCCCCACCCGGTCGCGTCCCCCGTATCGACGAGGCACAGGGTCACGCATCGAGTGAACGCGTCGTAACAGTCGATCCCGGTCGACGAGTGCAACGCGAAAGCGTGACTTCCGGTCTCGAAGATCCCTGCCGACTCGGTACCGGCCGTGATCGCGAGGATCTGCTCGACCTTCCTCGCGCGGGTCTGAGGATCCTTGACCGCGGTTGCCTCGTCCCATCGGAACACCCCGTGCGCCGCTCCGACATCGTCCGGCCGTGGCAGACCGGAGAAGTCCGCATCCGGCGGAGAGGACTTCGCGGCCGCGAGAGCCCGATCCGCGGTCGCCTGGAGACGCGCCGGCTCCAGCTGCGTTGTCGACGCCGTAGCCACGCGGTCGCCCACCACTACCCGCACCTGCGCTCGGATCTCCTTGCGGTTCGTGTTCTGGATGATCCCGGACCGTGCGTACCGGGTGAGGCCCTGGGCCGACCCGGTGATGAGGACTTCAACGTCGTCGGCTCCGGGATGACCGAGGACCGCGTCCGCGGCACGTCGGGCTTCGTCGGGCGAGACGGGTGTGTGATCGGACAGGAACTCCTCGCTCACTGACCGACTCCCACCGAGACGTTGCGGAATCGCGCGGGCGCGGTGCCGTGGCCGACGCGCATCGTCTGACCCGGTTGCCCCTTGCCGCAGTTGGGGGTTCCCCACACCTTCCAGGCCGCGTCACCCGCCACGGCATCGCAGGACCCCCAGAACTCCGGAGTGATCCCCGTGTATCTCGGGTTCTTCAGCATCTTGCCGAGCTTCCCGTTCTTTATCTCCCACGCGATCTCGCAGCCGAACTGGAAGTTCTTCCGCTTGTCGTCGATAGACCACGACTTGTTGGTCTCCATGTAGATGCCGTCGTCGACGTCGGCGATGAGGTCCTCGGTGGAACCCGAGCCCGGGAGCAGGTTGATGTTCGTCATCCGGATGAGGGGGAAGTTCTCCCATCCCTCGGCGCGCATCGTGCCGTTGGAGCGATCGGCTCCGACCGTCGCCGCCGTTTCGCGCGAAGTCTGGAACCCGACGAGGATGCCGTTCCTGATGAGATCGACGCGCTGCGCCTCGACCCCCTCGTCGTCGAACGCGAACGAGCCGATCCCACCCGGGATCGTTGCGTCGGCCGTGATGTTCACGTGCTCCGACCCGTAGCGCAGAGACCCGAGATCGGGGATCCCGACGAACGAGGTCCCGGCGAACGCGGCTTCCATGCCGAGGACGCGATCGAGCTCGGTTGGATGTCCCACCGATTCGTGGACCTGGAGCATCACCTGATGACCGTCGAGCACGACGGTCGTCTTCGCCGAGGGACAGGGGTCCGCGTGCAGGAGGGCGACGGCCTCTTCCGCGACCCGTTGCGCGTTGCCGGCTAGGTCCATCGCTTCGACCAACTCGTAACCCGCCGACGCGTAATGCCCGCGGAAGGAACCGGGATAGGAACGGACCTGCATCTCGCCGTCGGCCACGGCCGAGGCTTCGATCCCGGCCCCCGTCTGCGTGATGTGCTGGCGGATGTCCGATCCTTCGGACGACACGAACCAGACCGTTTGCGTCAGAAGGTCCATCGTTCCGCGCGCCACCCTGATCCCGGGAACGCGACCCATCTCGGTGGTTGCCCGCGCGAGCAGATCGACACGCTCCTCGAGCGCGACCGAATAGGGGTCTTTCTCCACCGGCGACGACCACTCCGCTACGTGGACCGGCTCCGGGACGAGCTCGACGGGGTGAGCGAGAGCAAGAGCGCTGGCACGTCCGACCTCGACGGCCATGCGCGCGACGCGTTCGGCCTCGTCCCGATCGAGTTTCGGCGACGACGCGAAACCCCAGGCACCATCGACCAGAACGCGGACCCCGAACCCGAGCGAGTCGGCGGAATCGAGGGCCTCGACCGCCTCCTCGCGGACGCTCAGCGACTCGCCGCGGGACTCGACACCGCGGACGTCGGCGTAGGTCGCGCCCGCGCGGACCGCGGCGTCGAGAGCTTCGGTGAGCAGGTCTTTCATCCGAGGCAGGATAGCCCCGGCCATCGTCACGGAAGGGACGCGTGACCCTCCGGAGGCACCGTCGGGCGTGCCCTTCCGATCGTGAATGCGGGCACGGTCACGTGAGCGATCGGGCCGATCGCGAGTGCGTAGACGACGGTGCCGACCCCGACCGTTCCGCCGAGTGCCCAGCCGGCGATCAGCACCGTCACCTCGATGCTGGTGCGCACCACTCGGATCGAATGGCCGCGAGCGGCGAGCCCGGTCATCAGGCCGTCGCGGGGGCCGGGGCCCATCCCGGCGCCGATGTAAAGGCCGGTTGCCGTTCCGTTGAGGATCACGCCTCCGCCGAGGCACGTCGCACGCAGCCACATCGAGTCGGGGTGCGGGAGCAGCGCGATCGTCGCGTCGATCACGAGACCGATAGCCACCGCGTTGCTGAGCGTTCCGAATCCCGGTCTCTGGCGTAGCGGTATCCACAGCAGCAGGACGAGGGCCGAGATCGCGATCACGCAAACCCCGATCGACAGGTTCGTCCGGCGGGCGATCCCCTGATGGAACACGTCCCACGGGTCAAGCCCTAGATCGGACAGCACGAGCAGGCCGCTGCTGAAGCCATAAAGGACCAGGCCTGCATAGAGCTGCGTCACGCGGCGGAAACGCGCGTCGCGGGGCACGGGAAGGATCAGAGGCATGCGTTCTTCCTGAGCGCCGCCGGAGCGGCTACGCGAGATTCGCGGAACGGGGGTACGCGATCTCCGGGTCGGTGACTACGTTGACCAGCGTCGGTTCGCCGGAATCGAGCGCACGCTTGAGAGCGGGAGCCAGCTCGTCCGGGTCGGTCACGAACTCGCCGCGGCCGCCGAAGGACTCCATCATCCGGTCGTAACGGAGGCCGGGCTGAAGATCGGCCGCGACGTCGTAACCGTAGAGCCCGCGCATCGGATGCTTCTCGAGGCCCCAGATCCCGTTGTTGCCGACTATCGCCACGACCGGCAACTTGTGGCGGACGAGACTCTCGAGTTCGCCCGCCGAGAAACCGACCGCGCCGTCCCCGTAGAGCAGCACGACCTGCCGGTCCGGATGCGCGAGACGTGCGGCCATCGCATAGCCGGGGCCCACTCCGAGGCACCCGAAGGGACCGGGATCGAGCCACGAGCCGCCTTCGTAGGAGGGAACCTCGCGGCCCGCGTACGACACGAAATCACCACCGTCGCCGATCACCACTGCATCACGATCGAGCAGGGGGACGAGCTCGCCGTACACGCGCATCGGATGGATCGGTGTCTGCGTGCTGTGAAGCTCGGCCTGCGCGGCATCGCGCTTGTCGTCCTCGACCTTGCGCAGGCGCTCGACCCACTGCTTCGTGTCGGGCGGAGTCTTCAGATCGTCCGCGATGGCGGCAAGAACGGGCGCGATCAAACCGTCTTCCTGCGCGGCGAGCTCGACGTGCTCGGCTCGGCGATGGTCGATGTGCGCGACCTTCGCGCTGCCGAACTGACCGAACCCGAGCCGGAAGTCGAGCGGTGTCCCCACGACGATCACGAGATCGGCTTCTTTCAGGGCGGTGGACCGCGCCCGGGAGAAGGCGAGTCGGTGATCTGCCGGAACGCAGCCGCGTCCCTGACCGTTCGTGAAGACCGGGATCTCACCGGCTTCGACGAGTCTCACGAGCTCGTCCTCGGCCCGGTCGAGCCACACGTTCGAACCCGCGACGATGACCGGTCGCTCGGACGCCTCGATCAATCCGGCGATGCTCGTACCGTCGCCATCCCGCGTCGAGGTGTCATCCGTCGGGAGCCGGGCGTCGGGGACTTCTATGTCGGCGTTGTTGAACAGCACGTCGAGCGGAAAGTCGAGGAACCGCGGCCCCCTCGGCGGGGTCAATGCCGCATGCGCCGCTGCAACGACTTCCGCCGCAACCTGCGCGGTGTCGAGCACGGTCTTCGCCGGCGCGACGGGATCGACGAACGGAACGTGATCGATCTCCTGCAGGGAGCCCTGACCCCACCGGAACTCCGGCGCTCTCCCGGCCAGGACCAACACCGGGGCGGCGTTGAACTTCGCCTGCGCCAGCGGGCTGATCGCGTTCGTCACACCCGGTCCCGCAGTGACGACACCGACCCCCAGGGATCGAGTCAGCCGCGCCCATCCTTCGGCCGCGAACACCGCGTTCTGCTCGTGGCGCACGTCGACGATCCGGATGTCGTCCTGCTTGCAACCGTCGAAGATCGGGAAGATGTGACCGCCGCTCAGGGTGAAGATCCGGTCGACACCGAGGGCCTTCAGCGCATGGGTGGCGGCGAGCCCGCCGTGGCCCTGTTCTGCCATCTACTCGCCGTCGTTCGAGTAGCGCACGCCGGGAGCGTCACCGGTCGCCGCGCTCTCGCCGGAGGTGCGGCGGATCACGTCGGCATCGTCGTCGGGATCGAGCTCGGTCGCTTGGGTCGTGCGCGCTTCGGAATCCTCGAGCATGCGCCTCGCGGTGCGCCGCGCCGAGTCGAGGTCGTCGGCCGCGACATCGTTCCCGTCACCCCCACGCATCAGCTTGTGCGCGAGGCTCTCGACCTTCTCCTCGAAGGATGGGTCGAGAGGTTTCGGTTCGTAGTCGGCGTTGGGATCGCTCGTCGGCATGCCGGGAGCCTAGCGTTTCGTCCTGTGGCGGGCCGCCCGGGTAGGGGCGATCGCCGGAGGAACGGTTAGTCGACGCTCCAGGTGTCGCCCGACGACAGGAGACGGGTCAGATCTCCGGGGCCCTGTTGGTCGGCGGCCTCCCGCAGCTGATGCTCGACCCCATCGCCGTACACGGGGCGCTGGACGTCGCGGAAGACGCCTAGGGGCGTCGGACCGATGGGACCGTCGGCCAGTCGCGACAGCATGAACGCGAGGCTCGGGTCGGTCCGGTGCTCGTCGTGCACGAGCAGCTTGTCCTCGCCCACGTCGGCAACCTTGACGAGCTCGGCACGGCCTTCGCCGGTAAGCCGCACGCCCATCTCGCCGTTAGGCCCGAAGCGGATCGGCTTCCCGTGTTCGAGATAGATGCGATTCGCGGTGCGGCCGTCCTTCCCGGTGAGAGCGATGAACGCACCGTCGTTGAAGATGTTGCAGTTCTGGTAGATCTCGATGAACGCGCTCCCGCGGTGCGCCGCCGCGCGACGCAGTACCCCCGGTAGATGCTTGCGATCGACGTCGATCGTGCGCGCCACGAACGATGCCTCGGATCCCAACGCCAACGAGATCGGGTTGAAGGGATGGTCGAGCGACCCGAACGGGGTCGACTTCGTGACCTTCCCTTCCTCGGAGGTCGGCGAGTACTGACCCTTCGTAAGCCCGTAGATCTGATTGTTGAACATCAGGATCTTGAGGTTGACGTTGCGCCGCAGTGCATGGATCAGGTGATTACCACCGATCGACAACGCGTCCCCGTCACCGGTCACGACCCAAACGGTCAGGTCCGGCCGAGCACTGGCGAGACCGGTTGCGATCGCGGGGGCACGGCCGTGGATGCCGTGGATGCCGAACGTGTTCATGTAGTACGGGAAGCGGCTCGAACAGCCGATGCCCGAGACGAACACCATCTTCTCGCGCGGGATGCCGAGCTCCGGCATCACACTTTGAACGCCCGCGAGGATGGCGTAGTCACCGCAACCCGGGCACCACCGCACCTCTTGGTCGGAGACGAAATCCTCGCGACTGAGCGTCGCAACCCCACCTGATGCTTCGGTGATGCCGCGCTCGCGTGCGTCGAGCCCGTTGCCGTTCTTTCCGTCTGCCATCACTCGTCACCCATGATCTTGAGGATCTCCTGTTCGAGGTCACCGGCGCGGAACGGGAGGGCACGCACCTTGTTGATGGAGATCACGTCGATGAGGAACTCTGCCCTGATGAGCTTGGCGAGTTGGCCCATGTTGATCTCGGGGATCACGACCTTGTCGAACCGCGCCAGAACCTCACCGGTGTTCTTCGGGAACGGATTGAGATGCTTCAAGTGGGCGCGTGCCACTTTCTTGCCGCGGTTGCGCAGGCGGCGCATCGTTGCCCCGATGGCACCGTAGGTGCCGCCCCATCCGAGGATCAGGACTTCGGCACCCTCGTCGGCGTCGAACTCGAGGGGTTCGATGTCCTCCTCGATCGCCTTGATCTTCGCGGCGCGGAGTTGCGTCATCAGGTGGTGGTTGTCGGGGTCGTACGAGATGTTTCCGGTTCCATCGGCTTTCTCCAGGCCCCCGATGCGGTGCTCGAGGCCGGCGGTCCCCGGGATCGCCCACGGTCGAGCCAGCGTCGTGTCGTCGCGCAGGAACGGCCAGAAATCGTCGCCCACGTTGGGCTGCGACGCGAACTTCACCGAGATGTCGGGGAGCTTGTCGACGGTCGGGATCCGCCACGGCTCGGCACTGTTGGCCAGGTAGCCGTCGGTGAGAAGGATCACCGGCGTCATGTACTTCAACGCGATCCGGGATGCCTCGATCGCACCCCAGAAACAGGACGTCGGCGAATAAGCCGCCACGATGGGAAGCGGGGCCTCTCCATGCCGGCCGTACATCGCGTGGAGGAGATCCGACTGTTCGGTCTTGGTCGGGAGCCCCGTCGAGGGGCCACCGCGCTGGACGTCGACGATGATCATCGGGAGCTCGAGCGAGATCGCGAGACCGATCGTCTCGGATTTCAGGTCGAGGCCCGGCCCCGAGGTCGTGGTCACCCCGAGGTGCCCGCCGAAGGCCGCGCCCACGACCATGCCGGCCGCGGCGATCTCGTCCTCGGCCTGAACCGTGCGAACGCCGAAGTTCTTGTGCCGGGACAACTCGTGAAGGACGTCGGATGCAGGGGTGATCGGGTAGCTCGCCAGGAACAGTGGCAACTGGGACTGCACGCTCGCTGCGATCAGGCCGTATGCGAGCGCCTGGTTCCCGGTGATCCGGCGATAGGTCCCCGGTGCGAGCACGGCGGGCTTGATCTCGAACGCCGACAACTCGGCGGTTTCACCGAAGGCATGGCCGGCTTTCAGCGCCGCGACGTTCGCCTGCGCGAGATGGGGCTTCTTCGCGAATTTCTTCTCGAGCCACGAGATCGTCGGCTCGAGCGGGCGCGAGTACATCCACGACAACACGCCGAGGGCGAACATGTTCTTCGAGCGCTCGGCCTCCTTCTTGTTGACCCCCACGTCCTTGACCGATGCGACGGTCATGGAAGTCATCGGGATCTCGTACACCTGGTAGCCGTCGAGGCTCCCGTCTTTGAGTGGGTTGTTCGAGTACCCGACCTTCTCGAGATTCTTCTCATCGAAGGAGTCCGTATTGACGATCAAGAGACCGCCGGGGATCAGGTCTTTGAGGTTCGCCTTGAGCGCGGCCGGGTTCATCGCGACCAGGACGCTCGGCTGGTCACCGGGCGTGAGGATGTCGAAGTCGGCGAAGTGGATCTGGAACGCCGAGACGCCGGCGAGCGTGCCCGCGGGGGCCCGGATCTCGGCCGGGTAGTCGGGCATCGTGGCGAGGTCGTTGCCGAAGATCGCGCTGACGCTCGTGAAGCGGTCCCCCGTGAGCTGCATACCGTCCCCGGAGTCACCGGCAAAGCGGATGACGACCCGGTCCAGTTCTCTGCGTTCGCCGCCCTCGGTGGGGGCGAGCTGGGTGCTCACTGCGGACTCCTCGCGCTGCTTTTGAACGTTTTTGGTGGGGTGCAACCCAATATAACGGGGCCTACCCGAAAAGGTTGCGTTGAAAAGGACTTATCGGACGCGGATTCAGCGCGAGGGGAAAACTTTCACCGCGAGCATGTCCCGGAGCGCCACTTCGACGTGCCCTCGCTTCGTCATCAGCGAGATCCGCTCGTTCTCTTTGTCGACCGACATGACGACGCCGACGGCTTCCGAGAACGGATGCTCGGGATCACCGTGAAGAACGAAGCGAAGCGAGACCTTGGAGCCGAGCAAACCGACCCAGTCCTGGGATCGAGTCGGGCTATTCGCCGCCGCGTTCCTCCGCCGGTGCGAAGGGGCTCTCCATCGCTCCACCCGAAGCATCCGGGTGTTCGACGAACCACTGGGCGTTCGCCTGCGTGAAGGCGGTCCACTCCGGCGGCACGTTGTCGGCCGGGAAGATCGCATCGACGGGGCACGCCGGAAGACATGCGTCGCAGTCGACACATTCCTCGGGGTGGATGTAGAGCTGTTCCTCGCCCTCGTAGATGCAATCGACGGGGCACTCGTCGACGCAG
>DASSMG010000346.1:0-5825 GCA_035688995.1 Actinomycetota bacterium | reverse complement strand
GTCGTGAGCGATCTGTTCCGCTGGGATTGGGTAGCAGACAACCGCGGCGACCTGTGGCTCGCGATCGGCGAGCATCTGTGGCTCACGGTCTTGGCCGTCTCGATCGGCCTGCTGGTCTCCTTGCCGATCGCGGTGTACGCGTTCCGGCACCAACGCGTGTACGGACCGACGACGATGGTCGCGGGGATCCTCTACACGATCCCCAGCCTCGCTCTGTTCGCAGTGCTCACGCCTATCACCGGCCTGTCGACGCTGACCGCGGAGATCGGCCTGGTGAGCTACACGTTGCTGATCCTGATCCGAAACATAGTGACGGGCCTCCGCTCGGTGTCCGACGACACGAAAGAGGCCGCGTTGGGGATGGGCTTCACGGCGAGACAACTGCTGTGGAAGGTCGAATTCCCGCTGGCCCTTCCTGCGATCGTGGCCGGCGTCCGAATCGCGACCGTCACCACGATCGGGCTCGTCACCGTGACCGCTCTCATCGGGAAAGGGGGCCTCGGCTACTTCATCCTGTTGGGATTGAGCCGGACGTTCTCGACCGCGATCATCCTTGGCGCGGTGCTCTCGATGGTCCTCGCCATCGTTGCGGACATCGTCTTCCTTCAGCTCGAACGACTCCTGGTTCCGTGGTCGCGTAAGAAGGCTGCGGCTTAGATGGACCAGGTGATCGAGTGGTTCCGCACCGCCGGAAACATCCCCGAGGAGATCGTGCGGCATCTCTACCTGGCATTCGTGCCGGTAGCGGGTGCGGTGTTGATCACGCTTCCGGTCGGTCTCTACATCGGGCACAAGCGACGATTCGAGTTCCTCGCGGTGACCGTCGCCAACCTCGGACGCGCGATCCCGTCGTTCGCGATCCTGTCGCTGTTCCTACCGTTCTCGATCAGTGCCGGACTGGGCCTCGGTTTCTGGCCGACGTTCGCGGCGCTCTTCGTCCTCTCGATCCCACCCATCCTGATCAACACCTACGTGGGTGTGAAAGAAGTCGATGCGGACACGATCGAGGCGGCGAGGGGCGTCGGCTTCAGCGAGTTCCAGGTGCTCAGCCGTATCGAGCTCCCTCTCGCCGCGCCGCTTCTCATCGCGGGCATCCGGACGGCGGCCGTGCAATCGGTGGCGACCGCAACGCTCGGCGCTCTGGTCGCGGCCGGCGGTCTCGGGGATCCCATCGTTCTCGGTTTCCGCACCGGTTCCATCGGTCCTTTGGTGGGCGGAGCAGTGTTGGTTGCCTCGCTCGCCTTCGCGACCGAGATCGGGCTCGGCTGGATCGAGCGATTGATGACGCCGAAAGCGATGTCCTACCGGCCGTCGCGCGACCGTCCGCTACGGAACGTGAGCGAAGTCGCGCGGCCCCCGATCGGACCGGCTGGCTAGGAAGTTTTCGCGTCTCTCGAAAAGGGTGGTCGCGGCGCGATCGCGCACTTAAGGTGGGTCGGTCCATTCAACCTAGGGGCGTTGGGCACCCCAGAGACGGGAGGAGATGACCCATGCGGAGGTTCCGCAGAGTCGTCCTTGGGGCGGTCCTCCTCGCGCTGGTCATGGCGATGGCAGCGTGTGGAGGCCCGGGTGGGGACGAGAACAACGAACCCTCGGGAGACAACGGGGGCGGGGACAAGGGCACGGTCACCGTGGGCTCGGACAGCTTCGCCGAAGCCCAGATCGTCGGTGAGATGTATGCGCAGGTCCTCGAAGCGAACGGCTACACGGTCGAACGGCAACTGGACATCGAGTCCCGCGAGGTGCGGCTTCCCGCGATGGAGTCCGGCAAGATCGACATCGCACCGGAATATCTCGCGAGCCTTCTCAGCGTGATCGATCCGAAACAAACGGCGACGGGCGATCCACAAGAGGTCGCTTCCATGCTCGAGCAGCCACTGGCCGACAAGGGGCTGGAGACGCTCGAACCCTCGGATGTGGTCGACACGAACGCCTTCGTCGTTACAAAGGAAACCGCCGACAAGTACGACCTCGCGACGGACAGCGATCTCGCCGGTCCGGCCGGCGACATGACGCTCGGTGGTCCGCCGGAGTGCCCGCAGCGACCCTTCTGCATCCCGGGCTTGAAGGACACCTACGGTGTCGAGTTCGGCGACTTCAAGGCGCTCGAGTACGGGGCCACGATCACCGCGCTGAAGGGCGGAGCGATCGATGTCGGTCTGCTCTACTCGACCGACGGGTCGATCGCGGAGAACGACTTCGTCCTCTTGGAGGACGACAAGCACCTACAGGCGGCCGACAACATCACGCCGCTGGTAAGTAGCGACACGTTGTCCGAGCATCCCGACATCGCCGACCTGTTGAACCAGGTGAGCGCGGCTCTCGACACTGCAGAGATCACCGAGCTCAACAAGCGCGCGAACGTCGACGTGGAGAAACCGGCCGACCTGGCGAAAGAGTTTCTGCAGAACCACGATCTGATCTAGTCGTCGATCGCCCGGTGGCGGGGATACGGGAGGGAAAGCACCTGAACCTCCCAGATCCCCGCCGCCGTCGCGTCAGTTCGTGGGCGGGACCCGCTCGCCGGCTTCGATCGGGACATCGAGCCTGTTCTCGGGCGGCGCGAGGGGACAGACCCAGCGTGGGTCGTAACTGCACGACGGGTTGTACGCGAAGTTGAAGTCGAGCACCAGGGCTCCTTCGACCGAGCCGAGGTCCGATCCCTTGACGGTGTCCAGGAGATAGCGCCCCGCTCCGTACGTGGTGGTTCCGCTCGTTGCATCGCGGAATGACAGGAACAAACCTCCGCCGTACGCGTCGAGCCAGTAAGCGCTGAGCGCGTGCGCCGTCCCTTCCAGTTCGAAATGACAGCGCGCGAAACGCGTGAACCTCATCGTTTCGTTGCCGCTCGTGGGGATCTCGAACGACTGCGGCTCGACCCGTTCGATGTCGGCGGTCGTACGGAACGCGGGGTCGTAAGGGAAGTACGGAACGCCCGGAAAAGCGGCTCGTTCGTCGGCCGGGACGGGCGACTGTGGGTGGGTCCGGAACATGTCGTCGCGCGACTCGCACCACGATCGCCACGCGGCCGCAGGATCGGAGGTCGTTCTGATGACGCGGTACAACTCGAAGATCCGGCGCTTCCAGTCGAGAAGGTCGAGGGCGGACTGCGGATCCATGCCCTAGGCGGGTTGCGCGGCCGGCTCGGGGGCCGGGTCTTCCCGACGAAGCTCGTTGTTGCGGATACCGGCGGCATTGACCGCGGCCCCGGCCAGACAGAGACCTGCCGAAACGAGCATCGCAAGGTGGAAAGCATCGAGCGAAGCCAGGTTCGCAGCCCGCGTCACACCCTCGCCCAGTTTCTCGTCGGGGCGATTCAGTGGGCTCACGTCGTTACGGACGTTCAGATGCGACACGACGGCCGGCCCTGCGATGTGCTCGAAGTTGGCGTAGAAGCTCGACGAGATCGCGATGAACAGCGCGGCCCCCACTAGTTGTGGCCCGACGCGTGAGATGGCGTTGTTGATGGCAGACCCGATGCCCGCGTTGTGGGGTGGGATCGAACGCATCAACGCGGTGGTCAGGGGAGTAACCATGATCGAGAGCCCGATCCCGAAGACCATCTGGAACGGGAACAGATCGCGCATGTAGTCGGCGGGAGGGACGAAGCTCGATAGGTGGTGGATGTCGGCGACCCACGGTGCACTGTCGCTGGGGAACCTCGTCAGCCAGAGCAGGCTGATCCCCATGATCGCCGGCCCGATCGTCATGAACCAACGAGGCCCGAGCCGAACGGCCAGCGTCCCAACGCGGGACGAAAGGAACACCAGGAACAACGAGCCCGGGATCCCCGCGAGACCGAAAGCCAGCTCGCTGTAACCGACGGTTCCGATCGCGAACAGCGCGAGGTATTGGAACGTGACGTACAACGCGCCGTAGATAACGAGCGTCGAGATATTCGTAACGCTGAAGTTGCGCGACCGGAACAGCGATAACGGAACCAACGGATGTGACGACCGGGCCATCATGATCGGGAATGCGATGGTGGCGATCGCTCCCAGCGCGAGCGAGATGAAGGCGACGGTGTCGTGCCACTGTGCTTGCTGTCCGCGGATCGCTCCGAAGGTGAGGCCTCCGATCGCGATCGCGACGACTGCCGCGCCGGCCCAGTCGAACCGCCCGGTCGCCTGCTCGTCGCGCGACTCCGGCATGTGGCGGGCCGCCGCGTAGAACGCAAGGACGACGAGCGGAAGGTTGATGAAGAACGCGGCGCGCCACGAGACGTAGGCGACGAGGAAGCCACCCAAAGCCGGACCCAGGATCGTCGTTGCTCCGGAACCGCCGGCCCAGAACCCGAACGCTTTCCCCTGGTCCTCGCCGGCGAACGACGCGGTGATGACCGCGAGGGAGCCGGGAACCAGGATCGCCCCGGCGGCGCCCTGCAAGATCCGGAAGAGGACCAGGAGCTCGAGGTTGGGCGCAAGCCCACACAAGAGCGAGGTCGCACCGAACCCCGCGACGCCGATCAGGAACAAGCGCCGCCGACCGTGGAAATCGGCGAGCCCTCCCGCAAGGATCAACAGCGCGCTGAGCGTGAGGAGGTAGCCGTAATAGACGTAGGACTGGCCTTCGAGAACCCCGAGGAACTTCGCCGGGAGCTCCTCGCCGATCTTGGGGAGAGCGACGTTCACGACCGTGGAGTCGAGGAACACGATCCCGGAGCCGAGCACGGCGGCGCCGATCACCCATCGCCCCGGCCCGGAAGTTAGTCGGAGCTTCTCGGGTTCGGAGTCCATGCTGCCTTGAACGGCACCACGTATGGCCCTATTCCGCAAGCACCGACCGTTCTCGGCGCATTTACTCGCGTATACGGGAAGTTTCCGCGACGAGAACGAGCGTCAGTGGGCCCAGATGGACTTGAACCATCGGCCTCACCCTTATCAGGGGTGCGCTCTAACCGAGCTGAGCTATGGGCCCTTGTAAGCGCTGCAGTCTAGTGGGATTGACAGCGCCGTCGGCACCCCGACGCGGAACAGGGGGCCCTGAGGCCCCCGGTTCGTGCATCCCCGCCGTCTAGCTCTATTTGAAGGTCGGCAACCACACCTGGGGGTTGAGCCGACCCTTGAAGTACTGGGTGTCCGCCGCCCCGGTTCCGTCCACTTCGAACACGCGAAGGTTTCCGTCCTCGCCGTTCTCGTAGAGGCGGCCGTTGTACCAATACACCGACCACATGGTCGCAGGGGTTCCGTCCTCGAGCTCCGGAACGTAGTAGGCGAGCTCTTTCGGCGCGGCCGGGTCGCTGAAGTCGACGACCGACAGACCACCGTCGTAGTAGGCCGGAGTCGCGATGTACTTCTTCGGATCGTTCATGGGAATGATGTCGAAGTTGTGTGTCGTGCAGACCTCCTCGGGTGCGGGCGTGCGCGGCAGCGCGTAATGCCCAACCTGCTGCGGGTTCGACGGGTCCGTGAGGTCGTAGAACCACATCGCTCCGGTCGTTGTGTCCTGTTGACCCGCGCATGCGTTTGCGCCGCCACCGCCGGCCTCGTCGCCGAGCGCCAGGATCTTCCCGTCCCACGTCAGTTGCGACGAGTGGTGGATGTTGATCTCGGGGTTGTAGATGTGAGCGAGCACGGTCGGGTTGGCGGGGTCCTTGATGTCCCACACCTGCGACTCGCTGATGCACGCGGCTACCGCGATGTGCTTGGGCGGCACGACCGTGACGTCGTGGCAACCGATCGCCGGAGCCACGCTCGGCGTCGACACGACCTCGGCCGATGCCGGGTCATCGAGGGGCACCTTGATCACCGAGATCTTGTTGTGGCTGGCCGGGTTGCACTTCGGTGCCGGCGCGCCCAACGGATACGACTGGACGTAAATGTAGA
>DASSMG010000345.1:0-8172 GCA_035688995.1 Actinomycetota bacterium | reverse complement strand
GGCGTCTACATCTGCGACGAGTGCATCGACCTCTGCAACGAGATCATCGAGGAAGAGCTCGCAGAAACCCCCGAACTCAAGCTCGAAGACCTTCCCAAGCCGAAAGAGATCTACGAGTTCCTGAACGACTACATCGTCGGTCAGGAGCAAGCCAAGAAGGTCCTCTCGGTCGCCGTCTACAACCACTACAAGCGGATCCAGGTTGGCTCGCACCAGGACGGCGAGGTCGAGCTCGCGAAGAGCAACATCGTCCTTCTCGGCCCGACGGGGTGCGGCAAGACGCTGCTCGCACAAACGCTCGCCCGGATGCTCAACGTCCCCTTCGCGATCGCCGATGCGACCGCGCTCACCGAGGCCGGCTACGTCGGCGAGGACGTCGAGAACATCCTGCTCAAGCTGATCCAAGCCGCCGACTACGACGTGAAGCGAGCCGAGACCGGCATCATCTACATCGACGAGGTCGACAAGATCGCTCGCAAATCCGAGAACCCGTCGATCACCCGCGACGTCTCGGGCGAAGGCGTGCAGCAGGCGCTGCTGAAGATCCTCGAAGGAACGACCGCAAGCGTTCCCCCGCAGGGTGGCCGCAAGCACCCGCACCAGGAGTTCATCCAGATCGACACCACGAACGTCTTGTTCATCTGTGGTGGTGCCTTCGCCGGGCTCGAGAAGATCATCGAGAGCCGCATCGGTCGCAAGGGGATCGGCTTCGGTGCCGACCTTCGCCGGGTCGAGGAGAAAGACGTCGGCGCGGTACTCGAGCACGTGCTTCCCGAGGATCTCCTGAAGTACGGGTTGATCCCGGAGTTCATCGGCCGTCTACCGGTCATCACGCACGTCCACCAGCTCGACAAGGACGCACTCGTCCAGATCCTGACCGAGCCGAAGAACGCGCTGATCAAGCAGTACCGGAAGTTCTTCGAGTTCGACGGCGTCGAACTCGAGTTCGCCGACGATGCTCTCGAAGCGGTCGCCGAGCAGTCGATGCTCCGCGGCACCGGGGCTCGTGGGCTCCGGGCCATCCTCGAGGAAGTCCTCCTGAACGTTATGTACGACCTGCCGAGCCGTGAGGACGTCGGCAAGTGCGTGATCAACCGCGACGTCGTACAGGAGAAGGTCAACCCGACCTTGGTACCCCGGGCGAAAGAGCGGGCCCCCCGTCAGGCCCGCGGCGAACGTTCGGCGTAGGACCTCTTCGCACTTCCGTCCCACCCACCAGGCCGAGCGAGACGCTCGGCCGTCTAACCTTCTGAGCGCTCATGACTAAGAAACCGTCAGATCTGCCCGAGATCGAGGCCAAGTGGCGCCGGTTCTGGCTCGAGTCCGGCACCTATCGCTACGACGCGACCCGACCTCGTTCCGAGACCTTCGTGGTCGACACTCCGCCCCCCACCGTCAGCGGCTCACTCCACATCGGGCACGTCTTCAGCTTCACTCACACGGACCTGATCACGCGCTACAAGCGGATGACGGGACTGAACGTCTTCTATCCGATGGGGTGGGACGACAACGGGCTGCCGACCGAGCGGCGCGTCCAGAACGTCTTCAACGTCAGGTGCGATCCGTCGCTGCCCTACGTCGCGGACCTGTCGCTCGAGTGGGGCCGCGAGGGAGAGACGATGCCGGTCTCGCGAACGAACTTCATCGAACTGTGCGATCAGGTCGTCCAAGAAGACGAGAAGAAGTTCCAGGAGCTCTTCCAGCAACTCGCGTTATCGGTCGACTGGAACGAGACCTACGCAACGATCGACGAGAGATCGCGCTACGTCAGCCAGTTGTCGTTCCTCCATCTGCTGGAGAAAGGTCTGGCCGAGCTGCGCGACGCGCCGACGATGTGGGACGTCGACTTCCAGACGGCCGTCGCCCAGGCCGAGGTCGAAGACAGGGACCGGGACGGCACCTTCTACAAGATCCGCTTCGGTGTCGAAGGAGGCGGCGACTTCCTGATCGCGACGACGCGGCCCGAGCTGCTGCCCGCGTGTATCGGGGTCACAGCCCATCCCGACGACAAGCGCTACCGGGATCTGATCGGGAAGAACGCGATCACCCCTCTGTTCGGAGCGCCCGTCCCGATCATCGCCGACGAGGCCGCCGACCCCGAGAAAGGGACCGGCATCCTGATGATCTGCACGTTCGGAGACGCGCAAGACGTCGAGTGGTGGCGTCAACTCGCCGTTCCCGCCCGTGAGGTCATCGCACGTGACGGGACCATCAAGCCCGCGACGTGGGGAGACGAACCGTGGGCGTCGATCGATCCGGGGACCGCGCAGACCCATCACGACAAGCTCACCGGTCTCTCGATCAACCAGGCGCGCAAGTCGATCGTTCAGATGCTCGACGACGCGGGGGCGACGGAAGGCGAACCCGAGAAGATCCGCCGTCCGGTCAAGTTCTTCGAGAAAGGTGACCGCCCGCTCGAATTCGTCGTGTCGCGCCAGTGGTTCATCCCGGTCATGGACAAGAAGAAGGAGTTGATCGACCAGGGACGCAAGATCACGTGGCACCCGGACATGTTCCGCAAGCGTTACGAGGACTGGGTCGAGGGACTGAACCAGGACTGGTGCGTCAGCCGTCAGCGCTACTTCGGCGTTCCGATCCCCGTCTGGTACGAGATCGCAGCCGACGGAACGATCGACTACGACTCGATCCTCGTTCCGGCCAAGGAGTCACTGCCGGTCGATCCGTTCGAGCAGGCGCCACCCGGCTACACGGAGGATCAGCGTGGGAAGCCCGGCGGATTCACCGGGGACCCGGACGTCTTCGATACGTGGGCGACGTCGGCCCTGACCCCGATCATCACGTCGGGATGGCCCGACGACACGGAGCGTCACGATCGTCTCTATCCGACATCGCTGAGACCCAACGCACACGAGATCATCCGAACGTGGGACTTCGTCACGATCACGCGGTCCCTGCTCGAAGACGGGACGATCCCCTGGACCGACGTGGCCATCAGTGGATGGGTCCTCGATCCCGACCGCAAGAAGATGTCGAAGTCCAAAGGAAACGTCGTCCTGCCGACCGACATCCTCGACGAGTTCGGATCCGACGCGGTCCGCTACTGGTCGGCCTCGGCGCGCCTCGGCGTCGATACCGCGTTCGACGCGGGCGTTCTCCGCGAGGGCAAGCGACTCGTCACGAAGATCAGGAACGCGTCGCGGTTGATCCTCGGATACGAAGGCGAGCCGGGCGAGATCCAACATCCACTCGACGTTTCTTTCGTCGCTCGTTTGCGGCGCGTCGTCGACGAAGTGACCGAGCAGTGGCAGGACTGGAACCACGCGGGAGCGCTGTCGACGACCGAGTCGTGGTTCTGGAACGACCTCACGGATAACTATCTCGAGCTGTCGAAGGCACGCGCGTACGCGGGAGATCCCTCTGCACTTTCGACACTGTTGCGTTCCTTGAATATCGTCCTGCGCTTGTTCGCGCCGATACTCCCGTACGTCACCGAAGAGGTCTGGAACACGGGACGCGACGAACCGATGTCGATCCACACTTCAAGGTGGCCGACGATCGACGAGCTTCCCGATGTCGAGGACGACGGCTCGTTCATGGTCGCCGTCGAAGTGCTCTCGGCGATACGTCGCACGAAGTCCGAAGCGAAGGTGTCCATCAAGTTTCCGGTCGACCGCTTGTCGATCACCGGCCCCTCCGGCAAGATCGAGTTGCTCCGGTCCGTGCTGGACGACGTCGTCGCAACCGGCAACGTCGAGAACACGGAGATCGTCGGGTCGGAAGATAACGAAGACCTCAGTGTGGACGTCACGCTCTCGTCGGGGGAGAAGACGGCCTGAGCTACTCGGAGGCCACCGCCTACCTCGATTCACTCGGCATCGACGCGATGAAGCGCGGCGCTCCGACGCGCCACCGCATCGAAGCGATATGCGAGGTGCTCGACCACCCTGAGAAGGCCATCCCCGCGATCCACATCACCGGAACGAACGGGAAGACGTCCACAGCCCGGGTGGCCACGGCACTGCTGAGCGGCTTGGGACTGAACGTGGGCACCTACACATCGCCGCACCTGGAGACGATCAGGGAGCGGGTGGCGTGGAACGGGGACCCCATCTCGGAGGACGCGTTCGGGGGCGTCTACGACCACATCCGCCCCTACGTGGACGTGATCGAGGCCCGGCTCGGCGAGCAGCTCACCTATTTCGAGCTTCTGACCGCCATGTACTTCTTGTGGGCGGCGGAGGCGCCGGTCGACGTGTCGGTGATCGAGGTCGGCCTCGGGGGGCTGTGGGACGCCACGAACGTGGTCGATGCGGGCGTGTCGGTCATCACGAATATCGGCCACGACCACACCGAGATACTGGGGAACGACAAGCGTGACATCGCCCGCGAGAAGGCCGGGATCATCAAGCCGGGTGGCGTCACGGTCACGGCAGAACGGCATCCCGACATCCTCGAGATCTTCGAAGAGACGGCTAACTCGAACGACGCCACGTTGTTGCGGATCGACCGTGACTTCGGCGTCATCGAGAACAAGATCGCCGTGGGCGGCCGCTATCTATCGGTTACGACGACGGGCGCCGAGTACGAAGGCTTGTTCCTTCCCCTGCACGGCTCCCACCAAGGAGTGAACGCGGCGACCGCACTTCAGGCCGTCGTCTCGTTCCTTCCGGCCCAGCAGTTGTCTGAAGAGGTCGTGTCGTCGGGACTCGCGACGGTGTCCGCACCGGGCCGGCTCGAGACGTTCCGCGTTGCCAACATCGAAGCACCGGTTGTGATCGACGTCGCGCACAACCCCGAAGGTGCCTCCGCGCTCGTCACTGCGCTGCTCGAAACCTTCGCGTTCGACCGCGCCATCATCGTTATCGGGGTGCTCAACGACAAAGATCCGCTCGGCATCTTCACGGAGCTGACGCGGATCCCCGCGCACCTTTTGCTCACGCAAGCGAAGAGCGGCCGAGCGATGCCCATCGACGAGTTGTCGTCGGTGGCGGCGACCATGGGTCTCGACAACGAGACGGTTCCCGACGTGGCCGACGCGGTGGATCGCGCGCTGGCTATGGCGCGGACCGGCGATTTGGTATGCATCGCAGGCTCTCACTACGTCGCGGGCGAGGCCCGCGATCATCTAGAAACGCTCATCTAAGGAGGAACGTTTTGCCAGACGGTCAGCGCACATTCGTGATGGTGAAGCCGGACGGGGTACGCCGCCGTCTGGTCGGGGAAGTCGTCAAGCGGATCGAGAGCAAGGGTTACGAGATCCGTGAGATGAAACTATTCACGATCGACGAATCCCTTGCCCAGAAGCATTACGCCGAGCATTCGGAGAAACCGTTCTTTCAGGAACTGGTGTCGTTCATCACTTCCGGCCCGGTGGTTGCGATGGTCGTGGAAGGTCCCGACGCGGTCGTGGGCATGAGGCAGATCATGGGAGCCACGAATCCGCTGGAAGCGGCTACCGGGTCGATCCGGGGCGACTTCGCCACGGTGATCGGCGAGAACATCGTGCACGGTTCGGACTCTCCGGAGTCGGCCGAGAGAGAGGTCAATCTGTTCTTCGGCTAATCTCTAACCCCACACTTAACATCAGCAACATCAGTAGCGGGGGAGACGGAGTCGATGGACAGCATGTTCCAGTTCATCGGCCGCGACATGGCGGTCGATCTTGGTACGGCCAACACCCTCGTGTACGTGCGCGGCCGGGGCATCGTTCTCAACGAGCCGTCCGTCGTTGCGATCAACACCAAGACCGGAGCCATCCTCGCAGTGGGGGCCGAGGCGAAGCGCATGATCGGTCGTACTCCCGCGCACATCGTCGCGATCCGGCCACTCAAGGATGGTGTCATCGCGGACTTCGACGTGACCGAGAAGATGCTTCGCTATTTCATTCAGAAGGTTCATCGCCGCGCGTTCCTCGCTAAACCTCGCGTCGTCGTATGTGTTCCTTCCGGCATCACCGGTGTCGAACAGCGCGCGGTCGAGGAAGCGACGATCTCCGCGGGCGCGCGCAGCGCGTTCATCATCGAAGAACCGATGGCAGCGGCGATCGGCGCGGGACTTCCCGTGCACGAACCAACCGGCAACATGGTCGTGGACATCGGTGGTGGCACCACCGAGGTCGCGGTTGTTTCGCTCGGAGGGATCGTTACGAGTCAGTCGATCCGCATCGGCGGTGACGAACTCGACGAGTCGATCATCAACTACATAAAGAAGGAGTACTCGCTGATGCTCGGCGAGCGCACCGCGGAAGAGATCAAGATGGCGGTTGCTTCCGCATTCCCGTTCCCCGACGAACCTCAGGCAGAGATCCGCGGCCGGGACCTCGTAACCGGATTGCCTAAGACGATCATCGTTCAGGCCGAAGAGATCCGGCGCGCGATCGAAGAGCCCGTCAACGCGATCGTCGACGCCGTGAAGAACACCCTCGACAAGACACCCCCGGAGCTGGCCGCCGACATCATGGACAAGGGCATCGTTCTCGCCGGCGGCGGGTCCCTGCTGAAGGGGCTCGATGAGCGCCTGAAGCACGAGACGGGGATGCCGATCCACATCGCCGAGGACCCGCTGATCGCGGTGGCGGTGGGCTCCGGCAAGTGCCTCGAGGAGTTCGAAGCCCTCAAGCGGGTGCTGATCTCCTCGACCCGCCACTAGCTTCACCCCGTTCCCCCTTTCGGCCTCGTGGGGCGCCGCCCTACGATGGCTTCGGCGCAACCAAGCCGAGCACGACGAAGGAGGGATCGATGGCCGCAGCGTTCGTTCGACACCGAGTCCGGGACTACGACGAGTGGCGCAAGGTCTACGAGGCCGTCCAGGCGCGAGCAGACGAATTCGGCATCCGGGAGGAAGCCGTGTACCGATCGGCCGACGACCCCAATGACGTGCTCGTGTACCACCGGTTCGACTCGCTCGACGCTGCCCGTTCGTTCTTCGGCGCCGAGGAGCTGGGGGCCGCGATGGCCGATGCCGGAGTCGACACCGCCACGATGCGGCTCGAGTTCTACGACGAGGCGTAACGACCGCTCCTCGTAGTGACGACTACTCTCTGTAGTCGCAAGGGAGGGCATTTTCCCTAACGCGCTATGGTGGGCGCGGCAGGGCGGCTGTGGCTCGCCCCCAGGTTTAGTTCGTCTACGAGGTCTTATGTGATGTACCGCCGATCCGGGCGGGGGCGCGTGCTCCTGCTCGTATTCCTGGTGCTGTGCGTAGTCATCATCACGCTCGACTACCGCAGCGGAGATACCGGGCCGCTCGAGAGGGCGAAAGACATATCGACGGCGATCGTCTCGCCGATCCAGAGAGGGCTGACGGTCGTCTTCCGGCCGGTCGGCGACTTCTTCTCGTCGATAGGAGATCTCTCCCACTTGCGGTCCGAGAACGCGCGTCTCGAAGGGGACCTGGCCGAGGCCGAGAGCAAGCTCGACGAGGCCGACGCGATCCTGTCCGAGAACGAAGAGCTCAAAGCCCAACTCGAGCTCGAGAAGTCGTGGCCGACGATGGATCAGGTGCACGCCTCGGTGATCGCAACGATCCCGAACAACTATCGGTGGGCGGTTCGCATCGACAAGGGCGCGAACGACGGCATCGAGCCGGACATGGCGGTGATCGCGCCGGACGGTTTGGTCGGCAAGATCATCCGGACGAGCGACTCGAGCTCGATCGTTCTTCTTCTGATCGATCCGAACGCGGCCGCGCACGCTCGCGTCAAGGAGCGTGGCTACGTCGGAGTGATCCGCGGCAACGGCGCGGATGAGCCGCTGTCGATGGACGAGATCTCGACGGATGCGCGAGTCAACGTGGGCGACGAGATCGTGACGTCGGGCTACGACCTCGGGATCTTCCCGGCATCGATCCCGATCGGTCACGTCGTCAGCGCCTCGGGAGCCGGCGCCGAATATCAACAAGACATCGAGGTCGAGCCGTGGGTCGATTTCAGCTCGCTCGACTTCGTCGACGTCCTGCTCGAAAGTGGCCCTCGCCTCGATAGTGGCAAGGACGAGCCCTCGGACAAGGCAACTCCGGCCCCCAAGGGAAGCGACCGGTGAGCTCGACCGTGGGCGACGCGAGGGTCCCGGGTTTCTTCTCCGACATCGGACTCGCCAGGATCGTGGCGGTCGGCACGACCGTGTTCGTCGCGCTTGCGATCCAGACGACGGTGCTCTCACGCCTCACCCTGCTCGGTGTCATCCCCCAGCTCGTTCTCGTCGTCGTCGTCTG
>DASSMG010000344.1:0-2735 GCA_035688995.1 Actinomycetota bacterium | reverse complement strand
CGGAACGGTGGCGATCTCGGTGGGCGCGGTCTTGTCCTCAACGTCGAAAACGCGGAGCAGGTTGGGACGGGTGTCGGCTACGACGAGGATCTTGCCGTTCGTCGCCACGTCCTCGTTCTCCCAGATGGCACCTAGGTACGTCCGGCTCATCAGCTCGGGGTTCACGGGATCGGAGACGTCGTAGATCGTGATGGTCTTCACGCTCGTGACGTAGAGGTACTTGCCCACGAGTCGGGCACCGATGGCGTGTAGTTGCTCGTCACCGACGAACTTGACGTACTTCACGTTCTTGGACCCGAACCCATCGGGGCCCGGACCCACCGGTGAGGCGTTGGACGAGCCGGCGAGAGCCAGCAAGGCGACGGCACCGATCACCGAGATGAGCTTGTGCATTTAGGACCTCCCCTTCGACTTAGAGGGGAGACTTCGGTGCGCGGGCGGTCGATTCCTCCCGCGGCCGGGCTACGAGGAGCGCTCGGACCAGATCTGGGCGAGATTGACGATGGTGACCACGGCGGCTGCCATGTCGTGCACGCAGGCCCATTCCCTGACCGAGTGCACGTCCTGAGAGCCGCAGAAGATGTTCGGGGTCGGCAGTCCGCGCTCGGTCAGGATCGAACCGTCGGTACCGCCCCGAACGAAATTCCGCCGCGGTGTGAGCCCGGCCCGGCGCACCGCCTCCTCCGCCGCCTCGACGATCTCGGGCGACTTGCGAAGGTGATCCTGCATGTTGAGGTACTGCTCTTCGTCCTCGAACTCGAAGCTCGCGTTCTCGATTCCGGCGACGACCGACTCGGCGAGATCCCGAAGCATCATCACGCGCTTTTCCACCGCCGAAGTGTCGAAGTCCCGGATGATCAGATCGATCGTGGTCGCATCTTCGCTGCCGACCAGATTGCCGGGATGGATGTAGCCCTCTCGTTCGCTGCTGTGTTCCGGCGCATCCTCGAACGGAAGCTCCGAAAGGAAACGCTCGGCAAGCTTGATCGAGTTGACGAGCCGGTCCTTGGCGTATCCCGGATGGATGTTGAAGCCACGGAACGTGATGCGAACGGCGTGGGCCGAGAAGGTTTCGTCGTCGATGTGACCTGCGTCGGAACCATCGATCGTGTACGCGCAACGCGCACCGAACCGATCGATGTCGAAGACACGGGCGCCGTGGCCGACCTCCTCGTCGGTGGTGAACGCAACGCGGAGCTTCCCGTGTGGCACTTCAGGGTGACTCAGGAGGTAGCGAACCGCAGTCATGATCTCCGCGACTCCCGCCTTGTCGTCGGCGCCGAGCAACGTCGTGCCGTCTGAGGTCACGATCTCGTGACCGACGTGGTCGTTCAGATGGGGACTCTGAGCGGGATCCAGAGCGACTTCGGGATTACCCGGTAGGGGCAGCTTCGAGCCTTCCCACCGCACGACTTGCGGCTTGATGTCGACGCTCGGCGCATCGGGACTCGTATCGACGTGCGCGAGGAAGCCGACGACGGGGGTGTCCTTGCCGTCGGTCGCCGGGACGGTGGCATAGACCATGCCGTGATCGTCGAGCTCGATCTCTTCGGCCCCCAGCTCCTTCAGCTCGTCGGCGAGAAGACGCGTCAGGTCGAGCTGCTTCTTGCTCGAAGGGACTTCCTCGACGTCGAACGCGGCCTGCGTGTCGATCGCCGCGTAACGCACGAAGCGGTCGCGAACGTCGGCGGCTAGTTCTTCGGCTAGTGGAGAAGTGAAATCGCTCATCGACCATCCTTAACGTGACTGAGGTTCTCGTACAAACGACGCGCCGATCTCTCGCCCAGCGCGATGCTCTCCAGCCGGTAGCTCTCGTCGACGCCGTGGATCGCGTCGGCGGCGAGAGCGAAACCGCTCAGGATCGTGGGGATCCCGCGGTCGTAGAAGGTCTTGAGCACGGGGATCGACCCACCACTGCGCTGAAGTGCCACCGTCATGCCCGACGCTTCCTCGATCGCCTTGATACCGAGCGCAAGTGCAGGTTGGGTTGGGTCGAACAGCGCGCCGTCGTTGCCGTCCCACTCGATCGTCGCGTCGGCGTTGGGCGGGATCGCTTCGCGCATGAGTGCTTCGGCCGCGGCACCGATCTCCTTGTAGCTCTGACCGGGAGCGAGGCGGATGGTGAACTTCGCGCGGGCCGTCGCCGGGATGATCGTGCGCGTTTGCACCGCGTCGCCCCCCTCGATCCCGTTGACGTCGAGCGACGCGTCGGCACCGTTGCGGCGCCAGTAATCGGTAGCGATCGAGGGGTCGATGGGACGGCCACCGACCTCGCTCACGACCTCATCACCGGACACGAAGGACGCCCACGAGTCGAGTTCCTCCGGAGTCGGGGGCGTGATCCCGGCCCGCAGTTCGTCCCGCAGCAGACCATCGGGGCCCGGAAGGACGCGATCCAACATCGCGTGCAACACGTGAACGGAATTGAGCGCCGCACCGCCGTAGAGCCCGGAGTGGAGATCGCGCGGAGCGCAGCGGACCTCGACCGAGAAGGCCACGATGCCCCGGACTGCGATCGTCAGCGCCGGGGTATCGGCGTCCATCATGTCGGAATCGAAGACCACGGCACAGTCGGCGCCACGATCGTCGGCGACCAACCAATCGTGTGCGCTCGTTCCCGCAACCTCTTCTTCACCCTCGATCAGACATCTGACGTTGACCGGCAATTCGTCCTTCTCGGCGAGTTCGCAGGCCACGTAGAGCAGCGGGAAGAAGTTGCCCTTGTCGTCGCACGC
>DASSMG010000343.1:0-2183 GCA_035688995.1 Actinomycetota bacterium | reverse complement strand
GCCGAGGAAGCCCCGTACGCGTACAAGGAAGTCTCGGAGGTCGTCGAAACGTGCGAGGGCGCGGGGATCTCGAAAGTCGTCGCGCGTCTGCGGCCGGTCGGAGTTGTGAAGGGCTAGCAGTTCGAAACGGCGCGCGCGGCGTTGATCCGCCCGTAGCCGTAGATCGGATCGCGTCCGGGAGCCCCGAGATCTTCACTCGTGGTCTTGAGGCACGCCACGATCTCGTCGTTCGTGAGGCCCTTGGCCGCGAGCAGCGCGGCGACACCAGAGACGTGCGGCGCCGCCATCGAGGTACCCGCATCGGATTCGTAGCCCTTTTCGTCCGAGCAGTAACTACCGACCGAACGCAGGTAAGTGGAGAAGATGTCCTCGTCGCACAATGCATGGAACGCGCCGAGTGTGAGCGTGCTGGCGGCGCTTCCCCCGGGGGCCACGAGGTAGTTCGGGTGCGACTGGGCGGCGTCGTAGTTCGAGAACCAACTGATCTCATCGCGTTTGTCGGTCGAGCCGACGCATAGAACGGCGGGGTCGGCAGCGGGCTCACCACAGATCGGGAACGAGTCGTTGCCTGCAGCGATCACCACGAGCGCGCCCTTCGAGGTCGCGTAGGTCACCGCCGAATAGATCGATCGAAGTTGACCGAGGATCTTGGCCGCGTGACCGCGGGGGTCGAGTCCCAGCGATAGGTTGATGATGCGGGCGCCGCGGTCCGCCGCGTAATGGATCCCGCCGGCCACGTCGTCGGTGGTCCCATCGCCGTACTGGTCGAGAACGCGAACGGGCAGGATCTTGGCGTCGGGAGCCACTCCCGCGACCCCGATCCCGTTGTTCGCGTCGGCCGCGATGATCCCCGCGACGTGCGTCCCGTGTCCGTTCAGGTCTTGCGCGCCGTCCTGCACGCACGAGGATGCACCCTTCTTGGTCGTCGTGCAGGCACCGTTCGGATCGACGAGGTCGGCGTCCGGGTAGCTCACGATGTTCGCTTGGAGGTCCGGGTGGGTGAGGTCCACGCCGGTGTCCACCACTGCGACGAGGACGTTCGACCCGGTCGAGGTCGCCCACGCCTGCTCGGCACCGATCTTCTTTAGTGCCCACTGATGCGAGAGGTAGGGATCGTTCGCCGACGCGCCCGCAGGAGCGGCGACGATCGCCACTGCCGTAAGCGTCGCGATGCCGGCGATGATCCTCTTCAAGGGTCCTCCGGGTCTTTTGAGCTCTATTGGGCGTCGCCCCTTCCACCTACCCAAGGGTTGGGCGGCTGGGCACCCGATTCCTGCGGTTAAAGGAAGAATCTCCCGGTTCCGGACGTCAGCGAGGCGGGACCAGCCACGCGATGACTTCTTTGACCGGGTAGCGCCGGGTGTCGGAGGTCTCGAAGTACCCGAGCGGCTGCCAGGCGGAGGTGCCCATCCGCCACCGTGCCCCCCAGATCAGGTGGACCGAGGTCGAGTAGCGCCCCGACGTCTCGTAGAGGTGTGCGATCGACCCGCGTCGCCGAGGGGTCCACCGTCGCCCCGCGTTCGTCGAGGTGGTGGTGGACCCGTCACCGAAGTCCCATTCGTATTGGCGCGGGTACGCCTCCGCGGTCACGACGGTCGATCCGGCAATTGCGGTCACGATGATGGGCCGCGGTCGGTCCGAGGACCAGAAGTAGGAGTCGAGCCCGGTCAACCCGATCTTCGCCGGCGCGACCTCGAGGTGAGGATCGGGAGCCCTGGCGATCGCGCGGTCGAGCAACATCCGAGCGACCTGTTCCGGCGTCGGTGCTGCCGGCCGAGTTTGGGGTTCGCCTGCGGTGGGCTTAGGCGCGAACCAAGCACACTCAAACCCATTCGCCGTCACGATCGGCCCACTAGCTACGTTCGTCAGATTGCATCCGTTCGTAATCGACGACCGCATGACCACCGGTTCGCCCTTCGACGCGCTACCAAGTTCGCTAAACGTCGCCGAGCCAGTTGATGCAACCGGATTTGAATAAGTACTTCTTGCGAAAGCAGATACTCCTTTTGATTCCCGAGTACGACGGATTCCGGCCCATCCTGCGGCGTTCGCCGAGTTCGTCCCCATGATCAGGAGAGCGCCAATCGTCACCAGGCAGACGAGGGACCTAGTCACACGTTGGACTTTCGTCGAGCGCCCGATCACGCAACACGCGCGACTCCCATAAGAGCCAATCGCCCTCA
>DASSMG010000342.1:0-4958 GCA_035688995.1 Actinomycetota bacterium | reverse complement strand
GGAGATCGCGCCGTCGTCGCCGAGCCACAAACCGAGCGCCGTCACGTCGCGCTTCCACCGATCTCCCAATCCGGAAACCTGGTAGACGCCGGGCAGAACCCGACACCATCGTCCGCTTCGGCACAGACGCCTAACCGCTTGCGCCGAAAGTCCCGCCTCGGTGGCTTGAGTCGTGGTGATCAGTCCATGTTGCCCGGCGGCAACCCGGTCGCAAAGTTTGAGGATCCGCTCGCGTTCGGCCTGCATCTCGAACTCCCGCGAAGAAACGTTCGCTTTTCGAACGTTTTCTTGCAGGTGAAGCGAGGATGTGGTGGCTCACGCCACACCGTGCTTGGGTTAGGGCTGGTTCTCGCCGTGGAAGAGGGACGACACGCTTCCTTCCTCGAACACCGCCTTGATCGTCGCCGCCACTATCGGCGCGATCGAGAGAACCGTCAGCTTGTCGATCTGTTTGTCAGACGGCAACGGCAACGTGTTCGTCACGACCAGTTGCTCGAGCCGCGAGTTCTTGATCCGGTCGACGGCGGGATCCGACAGCACCGGATGTGTGGCGGCAGCGTGCACCTCGACCGCACCGGCGTCGAGCAACACGTCGACACCTTGCGTCAAGGTCCCCGCGGTGTCGATCATGTCGTCGACCACGACGCAGACCTTGCCGGCCACGTCACCGACGACGGACTTCGTCTCGCTCATGTTGCGAGCGTCTTTCTGGCGGCGCTTGTGCATGAAGGCGACCTGGCCCGACAGCCCGTGGAACTCGCCGAGATGCTGGACCCACTTGTCGGCCAGTCGCACGCCCCCGGCATCCGGAGACACGATCACGAATTCGGCTTCGTTGTCGAGAACGTTGTCGGCGAAGTAGTCGGCGAGCAACGGCATCGCGGTCAGGTGATCGAAAGGGACGTCGAAGAAGCCTTGGATCTGGCCCGTGTGGAGGTCGACGGACACCATGCGGTCGGCTCCGGCGGACTCGTACATGTCGGCCATGAGCTTCGCGGTGATGGGCTCGCGTCCCCGGGCCTTGCGATCCTGCCGCGAGTACGGGTAGAGCGGGCACACGGCGGTGATCCGTTTGGCGGAAGCGCGCTTGAGAGCGTCGATCATGATCAATTGCTGCATCACGTGGTGGTCGACGGGATCGCAGATGCTCTGGATCACGAAGGCGTCGCAACCGCGCACCGAGTCGGAGAAGCGCGCGTAGCTCTCCGAGTTGGCGAACGTGGCTATCTCGACATCGGAGAGCTTCATCCCGAGGTTGGTGCCGATCTCGTCCGCGAGCGGACGGTTGGCGGTGCCCGAGAAGATCATCAGCCGCTTGTAGGTGGGTAGCTGCATCAGCTCTCCTGATCGTCGGTCTTCTCGACGTCCTCGTCGGCCCTCGTCAGCCTATCCATCTTGTTGCCCTTGCCCTCGATGATGCGGGCGGGGACCCCCACCGCGAGCGCGTCGTCGGGAACGTCCCCGCGGACGACCGAGCCCGCGCCGGTCGCCGCCCGGCGCCCGATGTGGGTCGGCGCGACGAGCATCGTGTCGGAACCGATGTACGCGTCGTCCTCGATCACCGTCTTGTGCTTGGCCGTCCCATCCCAATTGCACGTGATGGTCCCGGCCCCCACGTTCACACCGCGACCGATCTCGGCATCTCCCAGATAGGAGAGGTGGTTGGCCTTGCTGTCGGCACCGAGGGTGGTGTTCTTCGTCTCGACGAAGGTCCCCGCGCGTGACCCCTCTTCCAACCGGGTCCCGGGCCGCAACGACGCGAAGGGGCCGACCGAGGCCGAGTTCCCGACCTCGGATTCGCGGATCACCGCGAACGAGACCGAGGCCTCGGCTCCGATGGCGCTGTCCACGACCCGTACCTGGGGGCCGATCTCGGCCCGTTCCCCGATCGAGGTCGTTCCTTCGAGGAACGTGAACGGAAGGATGGTGGCATCGCGGCCGATCGACACCGTCGCGTCGATGTAGGTCGTGGCCGGATCGAGGATCGTCACACCCTGGTCCATCCACCTCTGGCACACGCGTCGCCGAAGGATCTCGTTCACGCGAGCGAGGTCGTGGCGGTGGTTCACCCCGATCGCCTCGTCCGCGTCCGCAGTGCACGGCAACACGACATCACCTCGCGAACGAAGCAGCCTGATGACGTCGGTCAGGTAGTACTCGGACTGTTCGTTCTCGGTGTCGATCTTGTCGAGCATCTCGTCGAGTGCGCCACGATCGAAGACATAAGCACCGCAATTGATCTCGTTGATGCGACGTTCGTCTTCCGTCGCGTCGCGTTCCTCGACGATGCGGTCGATCGCTCCATCCGCATCGCGAACAACTCGGCCCAGACCGTGAGCATCCGGAACGACCGCGGTCAGGATCGTGGCCGCGGGCGCTCGGCGCTCGTGGATGTCCAGAAGACGACGGAACGTCTCGGGTTGGACCAGGGGTGAATCCCCGTTGACGACCAGCACGCTCGATGGATCCGTGGTCGTCGCGGCGAGCGCGACCTTGACCGCGTCTCCCGTACCCGCCGGAGGATCCTGGACCGCGAACGTGGCCGAATCACCGAACGCGTCGACGAGGGCGGAATGCTCCGGGGGAACCACCATCACGGTCTCGACGGCGCCCAACGGTTCGAGTGCCGCCAGCACGTGCCCCACGAGGGGCCGACCGCCGGCGCGATGAAGCACCTTCGGGGTGTCGGACAGCAGGCGCGTGCCTTGGCCCGCGGCCATGACCACGGCGACCAGCCTCGGTGTCTGTCCCATGCGGCTCCCTTATCCGACCGCTGCCCCGCCTGGATTCGAACCAGAACCTAGGGAACCAAAATCCCTTGGGCTGCCAATTACCCCACGGGGCACCGGGGTCAGTCTAAAGAGCTTCAGTCGAGGCGCTCCACGCACGCAACCGCCGACGAGACAGGCACGACGCGCGCGAAGTGACCCTCGACCCGCGCGGCGATCTCGTTCGCGTGCTCCTCCGACTCCGCGATCCCGAACAAGGTGGGCCCCGACCCGGTCATGGCAGCCCCGAGCGCACCGGCCTCGACGAGCAACTCCTTGCCGTCCCGCAGCTCCGGCCGTAATGCGAACGCAGCCGCCTCGAGATCGTTGTGCAAGAACGCCGCGATCTCCGAAGCGTCTCCTGATGCCAGTGCCATCCCCATCGGAGCGCTGGCGGAGCTGCCCGGGGCGTCGAGCTCGTCCCACTTCGCGTACACATCTCGCGTCAAGAGAGGTTCATCAGACATCGCGAGTACGAGGTGAAGCGAGTCGGGAGACGGCAATGCGGTGAGATTCTCGCCGCGCCCCGTAACCAGGGCGGTACCGCCGAGTAAGCAGTAGGGAACGTCGCTACCGATGTCGCGTGCGATCGCGTCGAGCGTCTGCCGGTCGATCCCCGCGTCGAGCAACTCGTTCAGAGCCACGAGGACGCCGGCCGCGTTCCCCGATCCTCCTCCGAGCCCGGCCCCCACGGGTATGCGCTTGCGGATCGCGATCCTCCAACCGCGTTCGTCCCCCATCCGTTCACGCAGACGTTGCGCCGCGACATAGGCAAGGTTCTGTTCGGTCTCGGGCGCTTCACCGACGATGCCGTCGAAGTCCATCGAGACCTCGATCCGATCCGCGTCGGCGAGCTGTTCGATGTCGATGTCGTCACCGAGCGTCGCGGTGTGGAAGATCGATTCGATCTCGTGGAAACCGTCGGGCAACCGGCCGAGGACGCGCAGGAAGAGATTCACCTTCGCGTTCGTGCGCACCCGGATGCGCGTGATGCTGCCGACCTTCGACATGGAAGCGCAGATTACGTGATGAGTCTCTCTAGAAGAGGAGCTACATCGGCGACCCGCGCTTTGTTCAGGTACGAGTCCGACCACGCGGGCTTGACGTCGAGGACGGCCGAGAACGCGACGATCCTCGTCTCGGGCACGATCGTCCGGAGCATCAGCGCCGTGCCTTCCCCGTCCATGTGCGGCATCAGGTAATCGAGGATGACCACATCGGGCTGGTGCTTCAGGGCGAGCGGAACGGCCTCGACCCCGTTGTCGGCCTCGCCTACGACCTCGAGTCCCTCCGTCTCGCACATCAGACGCAGGACGTGGCGGATCTCCTCATCGTCGTCAACGATGAGAACGCGCCCTCTGCTGCGATCGCGATCCTCATTGGTCATCCGCACATCCCTCCCTGGGGACGTCAGAGTAGCTAGGAGGACCCGCGTTGGGAAGAGGGACAATCCATCAATCTCCCGACGAAAGCTACGAAATCGGACGCGGTGAGGACCTCGGGCCGGGCCGTCGGCGCGACGCCGACTTCCGCGAGCGACCGCTCGACATCGTCGGGCGCGAACTCCGTCAACGACGACCTCAGCATCTTGCGCCGCTGCGAGAACGCGGCCGAGACGATCCGTGCCACGGCGGTCAGGTCGGCATCGAAGGGTGCGGTACGCCGGACCACGCGGACGACGACGGAATCGACATTGGGTACCGGCCAGAACACCGTTCTCGGCACGCGAGCGACAACGCGGGCATCGGCGAACAAGGCCACCATCACGCTCGGCTGCCCGTAGGTGCGCGATCCCGGACCTGCAGCAAGTCTCTCCCCGACCTCGCGTTGCGTCATCACCGTGAGCTCCGAGATCTGGGGTGCTTCAGTCAGAACCTTGATCACGAGTGGTGCCGCGATGTTGTACGGAAGGTTCGCCACGAGCTTCGTCGCCTCGACGGCACCGAGCTCGATCCGCATCGCATCCGCCTCGACGATCTCGACACGGTCACCGACAACCTCGCGCAATGCGCCGACGAGTCGGGGGTCGATCTCAACGGCCGTCACGCGTCCGGCGCGAGCCGCGAGTGCCACGGTTAACGAACCGATGCCCGGTCCAACCTCCAGCACGGAGTCTTCGTCCGCGACCTCCGCCAACTCGACGATCCGCCGGATCGTGTTGGGGTCGATGACGAAGTTCTGCCCGCGGGT
>DASSMG010000341.1:0-3419 GCA_035688995.1 Actinomycetota bacterium | reverse complement strand
GCCAGCAGGTGACCGCGCACCCGGTACATGTTGATCAGCTGGATCACGCGCGACTGCTTCTCGAGATCCATGTCGTCGCCGGGGATCGCGGCACGGTCGCTGCTCCACCTGACCGGCTCGTAGGGGACCTTCAACGAAGCGAAGATCTCGTCGTAGAAGCGCTCGGCGCCGAGCAACAGTTCGTGCACGTAGGAAAGGAACTGGCCGGACTCGGCCCCCTGGATGACCCGATGGTCGTAGGTCGATGTGATCGTGATGGTCTTCGAGACGCCCAGACGCGCGAGCTGCCGGGGATCCGACGCCTCGTACTCCGGCGGGTAACCGATCGCTCCGGTTCCGACGATCAACCCTTGGCTCTCCATCAAACGCGGGACCGACAGGCTCGTCCCCACCGTTCCCGGGTTCGTGAGCGTCACGGTTGTGCCGGAGAAGTCCTCGGGCGCGAGCTCGTTGGAGCGGACCTTGCGGATCAGCTCCTCGTAAGCCGCGAAGAAGTCGTCGAAGTCGAGCTCGTCGGCGCCTTTGATGTTCGGCACGAGCAGAACGCGCTCGCCCGTCTTGCGTTCGACGTCGACGGCGAGACCGAAGTTCACGTGCTTGTGCTGCACGACGTGAGGCGTGCCGTCGATCTCGACGTAGCTCGACTTCATGTTCGGACGTGCCTGGAGACCCTTGAGGATCGCCCAGCCGATGAGGTGAGTGAAGCTGACCTTGCCGCCGCGTCGCACCGACAGGCAGCGGTTGATCAGTCGGCGGTTCTCCTCGATGAGCTTGGCGGGGATCTCACGAACCGAAGTGGCGGTAGGGACTCCGAGCGATCGCTCCATGTTCTCGGCGATCCGGGCCGCGACGCCTCGAAGCGGCACCGCGTCCTCGGGAACCTGCGTTGCAGTTTCGGGGGAGATCGGGGTTGCCGACGGGACGTCTCCGCCCGCCGGGGCCTTGGCTTCCGCGGGGCTCTGCGGGGTGGACGCCTTGGCCTCGGGGGCCCGACGGGCCGGGCGGTAGTCCTCGAAGAAGTCGCGCCACGACTCCCCGACCGCTTTCGGGTTCTCGAGGTAGCGCCTGTACATCTCGTCGACGAGCCAGATGTTCGGCCCGAAGCGGTCCTGATCCATGTCCAAGTCCACGTCCTCCGCTGCTCCTATTGAGGGTAAGCCCCGTAACCCTCGAGTTATTCCGACAGCGGAGCCGCCGGGATCCCGTACATCGAGACGATAGGAAGGAACGGCTCCGGATCGGTGGTCCACTGAAGGGCGCGGACCTGATCGAGCGTCCTTCGCCCGGTGAGAGACCGGAGGACCTCGAACGGATCCCCGCTCAGCTCGCCCACGACGTCGTTCTTACCGAGCGTCCACTCGCGGCCCTCGGAACGGACGACGAGACCGGGGAGGTCGTTCTCCTTGATACGACGGCCGAAGAATCTGACGTAGCTGTCCAGAGCGATCTCGAAGGCTTCGTCGTCCCGGCCCCCCGGCTTTCCGAGCGCACCCCTCACGTCCTGTTCGTGGGTCACGAGGTCCCCGATGAAACCCCCGGCGATCGCGGGGTGGAAGGTGTCGAGAGCGGCATCGAGCCGGTCGGCGACCCCCTCCCACTCGGACACGAGGTCTTCGACGGACCGGTCGCGGCGCTCGTCGACCTGGCGCTCGGTCCACTCCTCTGTCCCGGCACCGGCTATCTGCCCGTCGAGGGTATCGACGGCGATACCCACAACGTGGGCGAGGACGTCCCGCGTGCGCCAGTCGGGGCACGCCGGGACGCGCTGGTCGCGCTCGTCGGGCGATGCCGCCGTCATCAGCTCGATCAGGCGCTTGCGTGCGGTGGCGTACGCGGCTCCGGCTTGCATGGCTCAAGATTAAGCCGCCGTTTGACGGGGACCCGAGCGGGGATTCAAGACTCGAGCGGTCCACGCGGGAAAAGGAGGCCGGCATGTTCGTTCAGGTGATCCAGGGAAAGGTGACCGACGCTTCGGCGATGCAACAGCGCATGGAGGTCTGGGATCGCGAGGTGAAACCGGGGGCGAGCGGATATCTCGGCAGCACCGCCGGTGTGGCTGCGGATGGGACCTTCATCGCGGCGGCACGCTTCGAATCGCCGGAGGCCGCGCAGACCAACAGCGACCGCGCCGAGCAGGGCGAATGGTGGGCCGAGACGGCGAAGCTGTTCGACGGGGACCCGACCTTCTACGACTGCACCGACGTCGACGAGTTCCGTGGCGGCGGGTCCGACGACGCCGGGTTCGTCCAGGTGATCCAGGGCTACGCGAAGGACAAGCAGCAACTCAAGGCCATGGGTCAGGAGATGGAGCAATACATGGGCGACCGGCGACCCGACGTGATCGGTGGGTTCGTCGCGTGGGGGCCGGACGACGGCTTCAGCCAATTCATCTACTTCACCTCCGAGGCCGAAGCACGCAAGGCCGAGAGCGAATCGAGCGACGGCGGAGAAGGCGGAAACGGCGGCACCCCCGACTGGGGCGACATCGTCACCGACGTGAAGTTCATCGACCTGACCGATCCGTGGCTCGCCTCGTAACGTGCTCGGCGCGTTAGTCGCATCCGAATAGCTCAAGGAATCTCGTGACGGAACCGTCGAGCGCGCCCGATCGCGGTCGGAGCCGGCTACTCACGCCCGTGTTCCTTCTCGTGATGCTGTCGACGCTTGCCTACTTCACGACCGTCGGCGCCATTCAGCCGACGCTGCCTCGGTACGTCGAGAACGCGCTCGGCGGGAGCAGCGTCGCGGTGGGACTAACCGTGGGTGCGTTCTCGATCACCGCGGTGTTGCTGCGCCCGTCGTCGGGACGACTGAGTGACACGAGGGGCCGCCGCATCCTGATGATCGGAGGCGGGTGCCTTGTCGGGATCTCGGGGCTGACGTATGCGGTGGCGACCACACTCGCTCCGCTGATCGCCGCCCGCCTCGTCACGGGCGTCGGCGAGTCCTTCTATTACGTGGGTGCTGCATCGGTGATCAACGACCTGGCGCCCGACGATCGGCGCGGCGAAGCGTTGAGCTACTTCTCGCTGGCACTGTTCGGCGGGCTTGCGATCGGCCCGGTTATCGGAGAGACGATCCTGAACGCTTCGGGATTCCACGCGGTCTGGTACTTCGCCGGAGCATCCGCTCTCGCCGCCGGGCTCTTGGGGTTCCTGGTGCCGGAGACGCGTCCCGCCGGCGCGGGTAAAGAGCGACCGCCGCTCCTGCACCGGGCCGCGATGTTGCCCGGCAGTGTGTTGGGCACGAACATCTGGGCACTGGCCACGTTCACTTCGTTCATCGCGCTGTACGCGCTGTCGCTCGGACTCGACGGAGCGCGCATGGTGTTCGTTCTGAACTCGGCGGTGATCATCGCGATCAGGTTGTTCGGGGCGCGACTCCCCGACCGGCTCGGAGCGAAGCGGGCCGGGAGCATC
>DASSMG010000340.1:0-2868 GCA_035688995.1 Actinomycetota bacterium | reverse complement strand
CTCCGCCGCCAGCGAAGCCCGCGCCTCCTGCAATTCGAGTTGCTTCAGACGTTCGTGGTGAGTCTCCTCTTCGTCCACCCGGCGTTCCAGCTCCTTGCCGAGGACAGACCTCCGACTCTGCGCGCGACCAGCCACGAACGCGACCACCGGGGGAAGGTAGGTCGGCAACCAAGCGGCGACCGGCGTAATCCAGGGGCGGAGAACGCACGACGCGGCGACCCAGCACAAAGCCAGCGCGCCGATCCCCTGCCACGAGGCTCCGGTCGCCGTTGCGTTGAACGTTGCGAACACCAATGCGAAAGCGCTGGCCGCACTGGGGTTCAGGGAGAGGAAAGGACCGATACTTCCAGCGATACCGATCACGAGCGCCATCACGATGAGAGTGGTCATCGGGAATCTCCGCCTAAGTAGCAGCGGAGTGATGCTTCCGACCACCACCGCAACATGTGCGACGACATGAGAGGTGGACTCGCCCGGAAGGTGCGGACCTCCGAACTGTTCCAGCAATCCCGCGGCGATCAGAAGGGCAACGATCCCCGCGTCAACAGCGGAAGGTGTGACCCAGCCACGGGGAACTGCCCCGTCCCGGCGCGCTGCGGTCATGTCGCCTTAGGTGCCCGCTGCGCTCGGGACTCGTTCATGTCCATCTACCCGTCGTCCGGATACTCGTGGGCCAGAGTGTAGGTCGCAGCTCGCGGCGGCCCCGAGTTCACCGGGCCGAACGAGGGGCTGCTACGCGAAAGTCTCGTCGGAACGGGTCCGTTCCCTCGTCATCCGTGAGAACGATCTTCCTCTCGCCCAAAAGGTTGACGCGGTATGGGTTCGTCCGAAGCGCGGGCCCGATCTCGCCTCATCCCTCAGAGCTACTCAGGAATCATCCGAACGATCGACGACGCAGCATGTCTTCGTCCCTACCGTGGTTCGTATCTCAATCCCTGACTTTCTCGAAGGGGGCAGCCGTGTCGAGGTTGAAGCGTGCACGCGGAGCGATCCTCGTTCCGATGTTGGCGATCCTTCTGTCCGGAACCGTGGCGTGCTCATCGTCACCCGAGCCTTCGCGACCCCAAGCTGAAGCATCCGACGCGGGCTCATCGCCTCCCGGCATCCCACTCTCGGAGCTCGAGGGCCACATCTTGTTCGCGCGAGCCGGGGGTCGATTCGGAGAAGAGACCCTCTTCACCGTCAATGCCGACGGCTCCGACGAGAAGCAGATCTTCAAGAAGACGTGCTGTCCCCGTTGGTTCCCACAGGGGACGACTGTGTCGCTTGCTCACTTGGATGCAGAAGGAAAGCGCGTCTCGACCGGGATCGTGAACGCGAACGGGAAGCATCTGAAGATCCTGCCGCTGCCGCCCGGCGGCCTGAACCTGGGCTGCGCCGCGGCATGGTCGCACGACGGGCTCATGGCGTGTGAAGGATGGAATGACGAGCACCACGCCGAGGATGGGATCTACGTTCGTCGACCCGACGGCAGCGGAACACGCCGTGTAACTCATGCACCCTCGGGTTTCCACGACATCCCTGCCGACTTCTCACCAGACGGCCGGCAGATCGTCTTCATCCGCCAGCCTCTAGAATTCGACCACCCCACGGGCCCGCTTTTCATCGTGAATGTCGATGGATCGGGACTCCATCGCATAACCCGCGATTCCTACGCGAGCTACACGGCTCGGTTCTCCCCAGACGGAAAATGGATCGCGTTCACGGGCGAGTTCTGGAGCAGTCCGGGCTCACCTATGTGGGTCGTTCACCCAGACGGCTCCGGTCTCAAGAAGATCTTCGAGGACAAAGAAGGTCGTTCCGCGGCAACCCCTACCTGGTCTCCCGATGGGTCGATGCTGCTGTTCGGGCTCGGCCCGGTGGCGGCCGACGACCATCCACCGAACGCACTTTGCGTCATCCGAGCCGACGGAACGGACCTAACAACGATCATCGATTCACCGGACTTCAAACGGGAGTTCGACTGGACCGACCGATGACTTGGGCGCGGTGCCTCATTCCTCCGAATGAGGTGAAAACCGCCCGCGCGGCCGACGACGCAGACCGCGACCTCCCCTAGCGTCTGAGTCGTCAGCGGCGCTTTGGGCGAGCGCTCGAACTTGGATAAGGGGGCGGCGATCATGCGGCTTGCAGCAGGCTTGTTCTTGTCACTCACGCTCTTACTCCCGGGAATTGCAGATGCTTCTCCCGGTCACATTTCGGGACAGAGTCGTGTCTCGGGCCCCAGCACGCTTGGTGCCGAGGCGTTCGAACCGGGCGGATGCGCCTGGGACCCGGTAGCCAGCACCGCATTCCCCAGACGGATCGGACTCGATTACGAGCCGACCGTCGCGGTCGATCCGACCGATCCTGCGCACGCGGTCACGACGTGGCTCGCCGACGACGGATTGGTTGTCGGAACGGGAACCACGCTCGATGGCGGCCGCACGTGGACGACGGCGCCGTTACCGCGGGTGACGACGTGCAGCGGAGGGATACATCGGACGTCCTTGGACGCTCGAGTGTCGGTCGGCGCGGACATCGACGGTTCCGCGCTGGCGTACGCGGTGGCACCGTCACAGAACCAACCGCTCCCGGACCCGCGGGGAGCGTTGACCTACATCAACGTCGTCACGGAGCCGTTTGACGGGTCCGGATGGCGCGAGCCCGTCGTGATCCCCGTGAGTGCTGCGATCGACGCACCCGTTATCGCAGCCGATCCGTCGAGGCCCGGCAGCGCATATGTCATGTGGTCTCAAAGGGGCCCCGACGCCACGATGCTCTCGAGTACGCGTGATGGGGGCCGAACCTGGAGCGGACCCGCCGTCGTGCGGTTCAGCAACGCCGGGCATCTTGGGTTGAACGCTCTGGCCGTCGACCAGTCCGGCA
>DASSMG010000339.1:0-6876 GCA_035688995.1 Actinomycetota bacterium | reverse complement strand
TGGTGCTCCTCGTACCCCTCGAGCGCCACCTCCTTGGACTTCGGGTTCTGCTTGAGGGCGGGATAGAGCAACTCCTCCTCCAGCGCCTCGTGGACGAGCAGCTCCGTCTTGATCTTGGCGAAGAGCTCCTCGCGGGTCTTCACGCCCCGCTCGGTGGTCGAATCCAGCTCTTCCAGCAGCTTCTTGACCTTCTTATGGTCTTCTTCCAGCAATTCGAGCGCGTCCATGGTTCCTCCTCGAGATTTCACGGATCGTTCGCGAACTAGATGCCCGCCGTGAGACGCGCTAAACGAAGCCTGTTGCAAACTGGAGACATGAGCACGCGCGGAAAGCCCTATTCGACAGGGGACGAGGAGCTCGATCGTCTGATCGCCGGATTCGTCGGGTCGTTGCCGGAACGGGATCAACGGTTGGCCCAGGAGATCGTCACGACGGCGCTCAAACTGGCGCGGGAGCAGGTCAACACGCTCGATCGCAAGATCGTGAACTCCACACTGAAAGAGCTTCGGCACGCGTTCCGGGTCTTCCATCCCTACAAGGGCATCCGCAAGGTGACGATGTTCGGCTCGGCGCGATCGAGCGCCGCCGATCCCGAGTACGCGGTGGCACGAGACTTCTCGCGCGAGATCGCCGATCGGGGTTGGATGGTCATCACGGGAGCGGGGCCCGGCATCATGGAGGCGGGACAAGAGGGGGCCGGGAAGAGCCGCTCGTTCGGGGTCAACATCCTGCTTCCCTTCGAAGCGACTCCGAACCCCCACATCGCCGACGACGCGAAGCTGATCAACTTCAAGTACTTCTTCACGCGCAAGCTGACGTTCGTGAAGGAAGCCGACGGTTTCGTTCTGCTTCCGGGTGGTTTCGGGACGCTCGACGAGGCGTTCGAGTTGCTCACCCTCGTGCAAACCGGTAAGGCGACATTGCAGCCGATCGTCCTGCTCGATCGACCCGGGGGCGGTTACTGGGCGAACTTCGATCGCTTCCTGAGGAACGAGCTGCTGAAGCGGAACTACATCTCGGAAGACGACCTGTCGCTGTACCGGATCTGCGACGACTACAAGGATGCGGTCGACGAGATCACGGCCTTCTACACGACCTATCACTCGAACCGCATCGTCGGCGAGCGACTGATCTTCAGGCTCAACCACGAACCGAACGACGACGCCCTTCGGCAACTGAGCTCGGAGTTCTCCGACATCCTCGATGGGCCGATCGAACGCACCTCCGCTTCCAAGAGCGAGATCGCCGACGACGACGTTCCCGACCTGCCGCGGATCGCGCTGCGTTTCGACATGATGCACACCGGACGATTGCGCTTGCTCGTCGACCGATTGAACGCGCTGCACACCCCATCGGCTCAACTTCGTTGACATCGCAACTACTGCAGACCATGATGGGACAGTGAAGAAAGCCTGCGAGCGCCCCGACGACGACAAGTTCACGGCCTGGCCGTTGCTGCTCGAGGCCCACGGCCTGCTCGTCGAGGAACTCGAGAAGGCGCTCGTCGCGCAGGGCGGTCCCCCACTCGCCTGGTACGACGTGATGGTTCAACTGTCCTCGGCTCCCGAAGGGATGCTCCCGATGAAGGAGTTGGCGGAATCGGTATTGCTGAGCAAGAGCGGCGTGACACGGCTCGTCGACCGGATGGCCGCCGCGGGATACGTCACGCGCGATTCGTGCCCGACCGATCGCCGCGTCGTCTACGCGAAGCTCACCGACAGAGGGCGCGAGGTTTTCGACTCGGTCCGGCCACAGCATCTCGACGACGTTCGCCGGCTCTTCACCGACCACCTCACCGACACCGAAGCCCGAGCCATCAAGAACGCGCTCATGAAGATAGTGAGCGCCGTCCGCAATGCGAACGGCGCTCAGGAGGAACGAGCCGAAGCGGGTTAGTTACGCGTCGCTTCGAAGCGCCTCGACCTGGACCTCGATCCGAACCTTCTTACCGACGAGCCAACCGCCACTCTCGAGCGCCTGGTTCCACGTCATCCCGAAGGCTTCACGGTCGAACTCGGCCTTGCCTTCGAAATGGGCTACATCGCCGCGGGGGCCCTCCGTGGTTCCGAGGTACTCGGCCTCCAACTCGATGGGCAAGGTCGTCCCGCGGATCGTGAGGTCGGCGTCGACCTTCCACCGGCCGTCGCCGAGAGAGCTGCCGCCGGTGGAGCGGACGACGATCTCGGGATGACCCTCGGAGTCGAGGAAATCCGGGGACCGAAGGTGATCGTCGCGGGCCGGCATGTTCGTGTCGATGCTCGAGCTGTCGATCGTGATCGTCGCCGACGAGTCGGCGGGATCGGCACCCACGACGATCGAGCCCGTGAAGCGGCCGAAGCGGCCCCGGACCTTCGACACCATCAGGTGCTTGGCGACGAATTCGACGCTGGAGTGGACGGGGTCGATGGCCCAGGTTCCGGCGGCCGGCAGTTCGGTGGTCTGGAGCTGTTGCGCTGTGGCGCTCATTCGTTCCTCCCTCTGATCCGCAGGTATTTGTACGTTCAATCATTGCTTATGCAACTTTATTCCCGGCCCACGAAAGACCCCGGATCCGAGCTCGGTTGAGCTTTCCCCGGGTGGCGCGCTCCACTCCCCCCGCCCGCTACCGTGAATGGAGATGACCGACCGGATCAGGTTCCACTTCGACCCTCGCTGCCCGTGGGCGTGGCAGACGTCCAAGTGGATGCGCGACGTCGCCGCCCGGCGAGGGCTCGACATCGATTGGAGGCTGTTCAGCCTCGCGGTGATCAATGCCGCCGAGGGCGAGGCCAACCCGCTCCACGATCCCGACGCGAAAGGCACGCCGGCGCTCCGGACCCTTGCACTCGTGCAGAAGGAGGCCGGCAGCGAAGCCGTGGGGCGGCTTTACGAAACCATGGGAACGCGCCTACACGAGCGCAAGGAAGCGCCCACGGGCGAGACGCTCAGCGGCGCACTCGAGGACGCGGGCCTGGATCCCGGCATCGTGGCGCGCGCACTCGACGATCCTTCGACGGTCGACATCGTGATGCGGGACCACGACGCGGTCGTCACCGAGGTCGGCGCGTTCGGCGTGCCGACGATCGTGCTCGAGTCTTCGGGGCGCGGGATCTTCGGTCCGGTCCTGACCCGTCCTCCGGCAACCGAGGAGTTGGCCGACCAACTGTGGGACCACGTTCGGTGGTTGATCGACGCCGAGGGTTTCTACGAGCTCAAACGAGAGAGGGATCGCGGACCGGGCGAGTGATGCCGGCCCGCTGCGCGGCGAAGGTCGCCTTCGGGTCACGTGCGGATCGTTTGCCCGCATGGTGCACCGCGAAGCGAAGTGCAAGTGATCCCGCGACACCGAGTGCAGCTGCAAGCTTGCGGCGCCGACGGCTCCCGCCGGAGAGCACCAAGCTGGCCCCGGTCGCAGCCTTCGCCACCTTCCACAGCGTTCCGCTGAGACCCTCCTCGAGAGGTCGCGCGACCTGCTCGACGCGAGCGGCATCGATGTCGACCGCGGTCGCGGCGAGAAGCTCGGCCGTTTTCGAGATTTTTCCGAGTCGATGAACCACGCGCTGCTCGTCGTCCGACAGATCCATCATCTCGAGGAGCGAGGCCGCGGAAGCCATCGACGATGCCGCGAACAACGGCGGAAGCGTCCGGCGCGTCTGATGCCAGATCGGGATCGACGTGTCCGCGAGTAAAACCGCGGTGTAGGCCGACAACGGGAGCCCGGCGGGACCCGCGGCGAGACCGGCCAGATCTCCGGATCTCCCCAGCCATCCATCCCTGTCGGCGAGCAGGGCCGAGGCCCCTGCGAGCGGTCCCGACGTTGCGAGGATCCACGAGCCGGCATTCATCGCACTCGTCGGACGGAAGACCCGCAGCATGTTCATGAATCGCTCCGGCCTTCCGAGATCGGCGATCAAGAAGGTCGTCCCGGCGGCGAGGCCGGCGGCCGCGATCCAGCGCGCACGTTTGACGAGCCCTCCGAGCCCGTCACGGTCGGCGACCTGTGCCGCGGCCGCGAGAACCTGCGCGGCCCCCGCGGCACCGCCCGCGAAGAAATAGGCGGGGATGAACCATTTCCACACCGGCTCTTTGAGGACGGGACGGTCGTAGTAGGTACCGGTTCCGCGGCTCTCGATCGGGGGCCGCTCGAACACGGCGTGGACCGGAGTGCTTTCCATGTCCTCCCGGCCTTCGGCCGCGACCTTCTGACCGGAGCCTTCTCCCGAGAGAACCGCCACCCGCTCGTCGATGTTGCGACCGTCGTCGGTCGTCATCGGCGCCGTCCCGCGAGAACGGCCGCGGCGGTGACCGCGGCCATGCCGAGCAGGCTCGCGCCCAACGATCGCCACGCGTCGCTCAACGTCTTCGTGGGCGACACCGGCTCGGGCGGCAGGTTGTAGACCTCGGGCTCGTCGACCAGCAAGAAGAACGCGTTGAGCCCGTCCGTTCCCTCCTGGTCGGCGCCGTACAGATACGCCTCGGACATCCCGCGCTCGTGGAGTTCGGCGACGCGCTCGGTCGCGCGCGCTTTCAGCTCGTCGAGGTCCCCGAACTGGATCGACTGGGTCGGGCATGCTTGCGCGCACGCCGGCGTCATCCCGTCCTTCTGCCGGTCGTAGCAGAGCGTGCACTTCCACGCGCGACCGTCGTCCTCGCGCCGATCGATAACCCCGAAGGGACATGCCGACACGCACATGCCGCACCCGTTGCATACGTCGGACTGCACGTAAACCGAGTCGAACTCGGTGCGAACGATCGAACCCGTGGGGCATGCCTCGAGACACGCAGCGCTCTTGCAGTGCTTGCACACGTCGGACATCAGCAACCACGAGAAGTCGCCGAGCCCGGTCTCCTGCGTGTTGAGCGCAACGGGTCGCTCGATGAACGACACGTGACGCCACGTGGACGCACCGAGGTCGACGGTGTTGTCGTAGCTCATCCCGGTGAAGAAGAGCCCATCGTCGGGGAGCTGGTTCCATTCCTTGCATGCGACCTCGCAGGCCTTGCAGCCGATGCACACCGTGGTGTCGGTAAAGAAGCCGGTCGCCACCGTCAGTCCTCGCCCATCAGCTCTGCTCGTTCTCCATGGACTTCGCTTCCTCGATCCCGTGACTACCTTCCCCACGGTGGCCGACCACAGGCAGATCGCGCGACGGCTGGTCGGTCCCGTCGGCAAGGGGCCCGGAAGTGACGACGCGGCGCCCACGGCTGCGACGTCCCGGCTCGATGTTGCCGGTCAGGGCCTTGGACTCCTGGATCGACACGTTCGGGTCGGCGACGAACGAGATCAGCTCGTTCGCGGCATCGCCGCGTGCGAGACCGCGGCTCCCCCAGTGATACGGAAGGCCGATCTGGTGGATCGTTCGGCCGCGCACCTTCAGCGGCGGGATGCGTTCGGTAACGAGCACGCGGCACTCGATCTCGCCGCGCAAAGTGGAAACCGTCGCCCACCCACCGTTCGTCAGATTCTTCTCGCCGGCGAGTTCCGGTGAGACCTCGCAGAACATCTCGGGCTGCAGTTCCGAAAGCCACGACAGCCACCGCGTCATTCCTCCGGCGGTGTGGTGCTCGGTCAACCGGTACGTCGTTATCGCGTAAGGGAAGCGCGGATCCTTGTAAGCGCGGTGATAGCGATTGTCCTTGCGCTCCCACTCGATGCGCGCGGGGTTGCACTGTTGGCCGTACAGCGGATTGTCGACCGGCGATTCTTGCGGTTCGTAATGCGTCGGCAACGGACCGTCGAGCAATCCGTTGGGCGCGAACAGCCATCCCTTGCCGTCGCCCTGCATGATGAAGGGATCGATCCCCGAGATCGTGTCGATCCCCGTGGCGTCGTCGCCGGGCCGGTAGTCCGGGGGCCTATCCACGATGAAATCGGGAACGTCCTCGCCGACCCACTTCTTGGCGTCCGCGTCCCACCACACGTATTTCTTGCGTTCCGACCACGGCTTGCCCTCGGGGTCGGCCGACGCGCGGTTGTACATGAGGCGCCGGTTGGCCGGCCACGCCCACCCCCACTCGGGCGCGACCCAGTTCTGCTCGCGGCCGGGCTTGCGCCGCGCCGTCTGGTTGACCCCGTCGGCGAAACAACCCGTGTAGATCCAGCAGCCCGCAGCCGTGGACCCGTCGTCCTTCAGGTCCTGGTAGCGGGCGACCGGCTTGCCGTCGGCGACCGTGAACCCGTTGATCTCCTTCAGGATGGCCTCGGCGACCGGTTCCTCGTGGGGGCCGAAGGTCGGATAGTCCCAGGTGAGATCGCGGATCGGCGCATCTTTGGGGTCGTCACGCATGGCCGCGAGCTCTTTCACCACCTTGCCGAGGTGATACATGAAGTGCAGCTCGCTGCGAGCTTCACCGGGCGGCTGAACGGCTTTCGCATGCCACTGCAACAGGCGCTGGGTATTCGTGAACGTCCCGTCCTTCTCCGTGTGCGCAGCGCAGGGGAAGAAGAAGACCTCTGTTTCGATGTCCTCGGTTTTCACTTCGCCGCGTTCGATCTCGGGTGCATCGCGCCAGAACTCGGCGGTCTCGGTCGGTGCGAAATCGCGCACGACGAGCCACTTCAGCTTGCGCAACCCCTTCCGGTGGAGTGCGCCGTGCATCGAGCCGACCGTGGGGTTCTCGCCCATCACGAAGTAGCCCTCGACCGCGCCGTCGGCCATGTCCGCCACCGTCACCATGTGCGAGTGATCGCCGCTGATGTGCGGCAGGTAGTCGTAGCAGTAGTCGTTCTCCGGGGTCGCGGCGTCGCCCCAATACGCCTTGAGCAACGAGACGATGTACTTCGGGAACTCCGCCCACCATCCCGAGCCCGACTCGTTGTAGCCGATGTATTTCTCGAGCGAGACGTCGGAACTCGCCTTGGGCATCGGGAGGTAGCCCGGCAACAGGTTGTAGAGC
>DASSMG010000338.1:0-7570 GCA_035688995.1 Actinomycetota bacterium | reverse complement strand
GTGCAGTCGTGCGTCGACCGCGGGCTCGACGTGGACGCCTTCGCGCCGCGCCTGTCGTTCTTCTTCGACGTGCACATCGACTTCTTCGAGGAGATTGCCAAGTTCCGTGCGGCGCGACGGATCTGGGCCCGGTGGCTGAAGGAGCGCTACGGCGCCAAGAAAGAGCGAAGCTGGATGCTCAAGTTCCACACGCAAACCGCCGGCGTCTCGCTCACTGGGCAGCAGCCATACAACAACGTGGTGCGGACCGCGACCGAGGCGCTCGCCGCGGTACTCGGGGGAACGCAGAGCCTGCACACGAACTCGCTCGACGAGGTTCTGGCGCTTCCGACCGACGAAGCGGTCGAGATCGCGCTGAGAACGCAACAGATCATCGGTTACGAGACCGGGGTCACGAACGTGATCGACCCGCTCGGGGGCTCGTGGTTCGTCGAGGAGCTCACCGATCGGACCGAAGCTGCTGCCGAGGTGTACTTCGCAAAGATCGAAGAGATGGGTGACGGCTCCATCCTCGACGGGATGCTGGCCGGCATCGAGCGCGGCTACTTCCAGAAGGAGATGGCCGACGCGGCCTACCGCTACCAGCAGTTGCTCGAGCAAGGCAAGAAGGTCATGGTCGGCGTCAACCGGTTCACGCGCTCGGTTCAGGATCCTCCCGAGGTCCTGGTCATCACTCCCGAGATCGAGGAGCGTCAGAAGAAGTCGCTGGCCGAGGTCCGGGCGAACCGCGACGGGAAGGCCGCCGACGACGCGATAGAGGCCCTTCGCGCCATGGCGCACGACCCGGCACAGAATTCCATCCCGGTCTTGATCGAGGCCGCGAAGGCATACGTCACTTTGGGGGAGATGGTCGAGACGCTGAAGCAGGAGTGGGGCGTCTACACCGAGCCCCCGATGTTCTAGACGGCATGCGGAACGCCGCCGGGCGGGCGGCTTATCGAAAGGCGGTCCTCGCGGACCGTCGTGGGGAGTGTCGGATGTTCAACGCGCACGTAGATCGGTCTTGAGCACGCTTCCATCCGCGCGCGGGCCGCTAAGCGAAGCACTATTCGCGCACCTGAGGGGGCGCGACGAGTACCTCGACGTGTCGCCGGCGATCGCGATCCCGGATCCCCTCGGGGACGACGACCTGCAGCTCGCCCTCTATTGCTGCTACGAGCTTCACTATCGGGGCTTCGTCGACGTCGACGACCGTTACGAATGGTCTCCGGACGTCCTCTCGTTCCGTGGAGCTCTCGAGGAGTGTTTCGAGCGGGCTCTGATGAAGATCGTGCCGCATCCCGAACCTGAGCGGCCCATCCCCGAGGAGCTGTTCGCCCTTGCTGAGGTCGAAGATGCGCCGTCGGTGTCCCGCTTCGTCCAGCATCGGGCGACCCTCGAACAGGCACGGGAATTCCTCATCCATCGATCGGCGTATCAACTCAAGGAAGCGGACCCGCACTCGTGGGCGATCCCTCGGCTCGAAGGGCGGGCGAAGGCCGCACTGATGGAGGTCCAGTTCGACGAGTACGGCTCGGGCGATCCCGACCGGATCCACGCCACGCTCTATGCGCGTGCAATGGCCGCGGTCGGCCTCGATCCGTCTTACGGGGCGTATCTAGACGTCATCCCCGGCGTAACCCTCGCCACCGTCAACATCATGTCCCTCTTCGGGCTTCATCGACGGTGGCGGGGAGCGATCGTCGGGCATCTCGCGATGTTCGAGATGAGCTCGTCGATCCCGAATCGCCGTTACGCGGAAGGTTTACGCAGACTCGGGTTCGACGGCGACGCGACCGATTTCTTCGACGAGCATGTCGTCGCCGATTCCGTTCACGAGATGATCGCGGCGCACGACCTGGCCGGCGCATTCGACGACGACGAGACGCTGCGCGCCGATGTGGTGTTCGGCGCGCGAGCGTCGATCGCGCTGGACGAACGATGGGCGCGCCACGTCGTCGACGCGTGGGAAGCGGGATGTCCGTCATTGCTCGGCGCGGTGGCGGGGATCGTGGAATGACCGACCTGAGCTACGTCCTCCCGCTGCGATGGGAGGAAGACGAGGGCATCGACGAGCTGGCCGGATACCTGCAGGAAGTGTCGGAGATCGCCGAGGTCGTGGTCGTGGATGGGTCAACCCCGGCCATGTTCGATCGCCTCGACGAACGGTTGGGTTCTCCGATCCGTCATCTGCCTCCCCACGAGGACCTCGCGTTCGTCATGGGCAAGGTCAACGGGGTCACCACAGGCGTGCGGGAGGCCACGAACGACTACGTCGTCGTCGCCGACGACGACGTGCGCTATTCGCCCTCCGCGCTGCGACGGGTGCGGTCGCTCCTGGACGACCACGAACTGGTCCGTCCCCAGAACTACTTCGACCCGGTGCCGTGGCATGCGCTCTGGGACACCGCTCGGACGCTCCTGAATCGCAGCGTGTCGGTCGATTACCCCGGCACGCTCGGCCTTCGCCGGGACTTCTTCCTCGCGATGGGCGGCTACGACGGGAACGTGATGTTCGAGAACCTCGAACTGATCCGAACGGTTCAAGCCCATCGCGGGCGGGTCGCGAGCCCCCTCGATCTGTACGTGCGGCGTATCCCACCGACCACCGACCGCTTCGTGTCGCAGCGCGTCCGGCAGGCCTACGACGACTTCGCCATCCCGGGTCGCATGGCGTTGTGGTTGGCACTACCGCCTGCAACCGCTCTGTCGCTGGCGCGGAACCGAGGGGGCCGCGTCGCGGCAGGCGCAGCCGTTGCGATGGCCGTCGCTGAAGTCGGACGTCGGAGAGCCGGGGGAACCTCGTATTTCCCGGCGACCGCTCCTCTCTTCGCGCCGGCATGGCTGCTCGAGCGAGGTGTGTGCTCGTGGCTCGCCCTGGGGAGCTTCGCACTGCATGGAGGAGTCCGTTACGGCGGCGGCATCATCCGCCGCGCCGCATCCTCTAAGCGTCGTCTTCGGAAGTTAGCTGCCTCTCGCACGTCGGCGCGCTGAAGCCCGTCAGTTTGTGCATCGCGTCGCAGAACGGCTTGCGGCGCGACCTCCCACACCGACAGAGCGCGATGGTTCTCCGGCCGGGGTCGATGGCGTTGCCCTCTTGGTCCGTGAGCTCGAACGGGCCGCGGACGATCAAGGGGCCGTTCTCGTAGGGGGTCACCCGGGCCTTCTCTGTCACGCGATCGGGTCGCGCTCCTCGATCGAGTCCCCGATCCGAACCATGCCGTCCTCGACGATCTCGGCATTGAGACCACCGCGATGAACCAACGGTTTGCGGATGGCGCGCCCACTCACGCGTTCGAGGTGCTTGCAAGGTTCGCAGAGCCGGATCCCTCGGAAGGTCGCGTCGCCGACCTTGAACACGCGATCGACCAGATGGTTCAGGGCCACGCCGCGCGTCACGATGTTGCGGCGCGTGTCGGCCCCCGTTACGTCGATGTCGTAGTCGCGGGCGACGGCTTCGACCGCCTCGGCTTCGACGAGGGTCACCTGACGTTGAGGTCCGTCGTTCTTGGACCAGGTCCCGTTCTTGGCGAAGTAGCGGTCGCCCTCGAGGCCCTCGCCCGAGATCGCCTTGACCTCGTCGATCGACATCATCGGACGCGCGGCGTCCGGGGTTATGAAGATCGCTTCGACGGTTCCCGCCATAGGTTCTCCCTTCGTCGCCAGTCTAGGCAGCTCTGATCAGCCGGGGAACTTGCCCGGGTGCCCGTCGGGGATGGCGTCGAAGGAGTATTCGGTCTGATTCCCGATCTGCTGGTACCACGCGTCGGACGCGTACCACTCGAACTTACGGGGCCCGTGGACGACCGACCACGGCACGACGAAGATCACATGGTTGCCGTCGATCGTGAAAGTGCCGGGGTAGCCCTGGGACGAATCTCGCGATTTCGAGCCGACGTAAGGCGTCCAGTGGCCGTCGCTCGCATTCGCGCCGACCGCGTACCCGCTCTCCTGATCTTTTCCGGTGATGCCGAACGCGAGAACCATGTATTCGCCCTTGCCGGTCTGCTGAGGCACGGACCCGTTCATCGTGAACGTGAGGCGGACGTTCTTGCCGAGCCCCTCGATCGATGCTCCGACCGCTTCCGCGTACGCGGGAGGCAGCCCCTTCGTCTTCGCATCGTTGTTGGGGTCTTCGATCGTCGACGACTTGCGCGCGAGGCTCGGGTCCACGCCGGTGTAGGGCGGCGGGTCGTCGAAGCCCTGGGGCGGCTGTTGCGAGCCGGGGGGTGCGACCTCGCCGGGGCTCGGTGTCTCGCCCGGGCCCCCAGTGGACCCGTGACCCGGCTTCGTGTCACCGGGGCTCGTGCCGGTGTCGGTGCCCCCACCGTGTTTCGAACCCTGCTCCGGCCCCCCCTTTCGTCCGTGACCACCTCGGGTCCGGTCGCCCTGGGCCGTGATGTCGTTGGACGAGCACGCGCCGAGCAGCAGCACGACGACGGCGAACGCTGCGAACGTCTTCACAATCCTCGGCCCCCTCGGATGATCCGGTAACCCAAGACTGCCGCGACGAGGGCGAGAACGATCGCGACGACCGCGCCGATCGATTGGATGGGATCGGCCGGAGGTGGAGTGAAGATCACGGTCCCCGAAGGGCTCGGCGACGCGGTTGCCGCGGCGGCCAGGGTCACGACGACAGGGGCCATGCGTTCCATGGATCGCGTCCGGCGGGAAAGATAGCCAGGTCTGCTTGGGCGAGTCGTTCGAGGAACTGTCGGATGATCCGCGCGGTTACGCCCCAGATCACGTGATCGTTCCACACCCATGCTTCGGTCGGGTAGGTGCGGTCGCCGTGCTCGAATCCGGGATCGCGGTGGATCTCCTCACCCAGGTGCGCGATCGGAACGTGCAGGATCTCGGCGACCTCACCGGGGTTCGGATCGAGGTGCGGTTCGTCGGTGAGCCACCCCACGAACGGAGTCACTACGTAGCCCGACACGAAGGTGGGGAAGCTGTCGAGCTCACCCAGCACCCGCACCGCTGCGGGGTCGAGCCCGAGTTCTTCCCGGGTCTCGCGCAGCGCGCCGGCTTCGGCCGAGGGATCGGAAGGATCGATCGAGCCACCTGGGAACGAGATCTGCCCCTTGTGGCTGGGTAGCGTGTCGGTACGGACGGTGAAGATGAGCGTCGGTTCCGGTCGGGCCACGATCGGTATCAGAACCGCCGCATGACGCGCGTTTCCGACGTCGACGCGGTGCGGCGGGTTCGCCTTGAGTACGCTGTGGAGCCGCCGTTCGAATTCGTCCATGGACGGCCATCGTAAGTCGACTGATTCCATCAACGACCCGGGAGGCATCGTGGGTGAGTTCGTCAATCTGACCGTTTCCGACGCCGGTGTGGGGACGATCCGGATAGACCGGCCGAAGGTCAATGCGCTGAACGCCCAGCTCGTCACCGAGATTGGCGAGGCCGTAGAGCAGGCCAGGCTCGACGACGAGGTGCGGGCGGTCGTGGTGTGGGGCGGCGAGAGGGTCTTCGCCGCGGGGGCCGACATCAAAGAGATGGAGAACCGCGACCCGGTGAACACCTTCCGTCACATCACGCGGTTCCAGGACGTCTTCAGCCGGCTCGAACGCTTGCCCAAGGTCACGATCGCGGCCATCAACGGATACGCGCTCGGAGGAGGATGCGAGCTCGCGCTCTCCTGTGACTTCCGCATCTGTGCGGAAGATTCTCAATTGGGGCAGCCCGAGATCCTTCTCGGGATCATCCCCGGTGCGGGTGGAACGCAGCGTTTGCCGCGGCTCGTGGGTATCGCTCGGGCCAAAGAGCTCATCTTCTCGGGACGTTTCATCGCCGCGGACGAGGCCCTCCAGATCGGACTCGTCGACAAGGTCGTTCCCGGTACCGACGTGTACGGAGCCGCGATCGAGATGGCGTCGCGCTACGCGACCGGACCGACCGTTGCTCTGATCGCGGCGAAGCAGGCGATACAGAACGGGATCGAGGTCGACATGGAAACGGGATTGCTGATCGAACGCCAGGCGTTCAGCGCGCTGTTCGCAACCGAGGATCAGAAGATCGGCATGAGGTCGTTCGTCGAACAGGGGCCCGGCAAGGCCAGATTCGTCGGGCGCTAGACGATGTCGCTGAAGATCGGGTCACTCACGATCGACTGTCACGATCCGCGTGCGGTCGCGAACTTCTGGCTGGCCGCGTTGCCGGGTGAGGTCACCTACGAAGACGACGAGGCGGGTGAGATCGTCGTCGATTTCGAGGCCACCTCGGGATCGATGCGCGTGCTCTTCTACAAGGTTGCCGACGACAAGCAGGTCAAGAACCGGCTCCATCTCGACCTGATCCCGGAGGACCAGGACGCCGAGGTCAAACGCTTGATGAAGCTCGGTGCGAAAAAGATCGACATCGGACAACGCGACGTTTCGTGGGTGGTCATGGCCGACGTCGAAGGAAACGAGTTCTGCGTCCTCGTTCCCGATGAAGACGACGACGAAGAAGAAGAGGACGACGAGTAGCGAGCGTTACTGCAGGCAGAACTCGTTGCCCTCCGGGTCCTGCATCACGATCCAGTCGCTGCCGAGGTCCTCTCGCCGCGCGATCTCCCTGGCGCCGAGCGAGATGGCGCGTTCCGCTTCGGAATCCAACTTGCGTCGCCGCTCGTCGCCCTTGAGACCGGGCGCGACGGTCACGTCGAGGTGCACGCGGTTCTTCACCGTCTTGTCCTCCGGAACCCGCTGAAAGAACAAGCGGGGCCCCTTACCTTCGGGGTCCTCACGAGCGTCGGCGCGGTTCCACTCCTCGCGGGGAACACCCGCCTTCTCGAGGAACTCCTCCCACGAGTCGCCTTCGGGTGGTGGAGGTGCGATGTAACCCAACAGATCGCCCCAGAACTCCGCAACGCGAGACGGGTCGGCACAATCGAACGTGACCTGCACTGGGATCGCCACTCGGGTCTCCTTTCGACCACGGATTGCTACCACGCGACCATCTAGGCTGCCCCGGTGAGTCTTCCCGTGCGCCGCATCACCATGCCCACTCCGTACGCGATCGGACCCGTCAACGCGTACCTGATCGACGGGTCCCCGGCGACGCTGATCGACACCGGGTTCAACAGCGCCGAGGCGCAGGCCGCGATGGAGGCGGCACTCGACGACGCAGGGATAGGAGTCGAAGGTCTCGAGCGGATACTCGTCACCCACGCGCATCCCGATCACTACGGGCTCGTTCAGCCGTTGCAGGAGCGGTCGCACGCCACCGTCTACTTCCCGCAGCGCGAGATCCGGCGGGTCAAGGACCGGCAGATGTTCATGGAGGTCGGCCGCCTCCTCGTGGAAGCCGGGATGCCGCTCGACCTGTTGTTCAAGATGGACCAGCGGCGCCGGGAGGAACCTCGTCCGCAGTTGAAGCACGACGAGGTCATCCCGCTTCACGGCGGCGAGACGTTCGAGATCGACGTCTCCGGCACCACCGCCACCCTCGAAACGCTCCACATGCCCGGTCACACCGGTGGCCACGTCGTCTTCTTCGAGCCCACGACGCGCACGTTGTTCGCGGGAGACGAGTTGCTCCCGGATACGTCGCCGAACCCGCTCCTCGAACCGTCGCTCGACGAGCCCGGCGAGCGGAGGCAGTC
>DASSMG010000337.1:0-3324 GCA_035688995.1 Actinomycetota bacterium | reverse complement strand
TTGATTCGCGTCGGCCGGCCATCGATGACCGGACGGTCGAAGAGCGTGAAGTCACGGAGGATCGATAGCACGCTTGCCGGTGTCAGTAGCAGCTCGACCGATCGCATCACCCGGGCACCGCCCTCGAGGTCGAACGGATCGGTAGTCGCGCCCCACATCAGCCACTCGGCGACAGGCTGACCGATGGCGCCGTAGTGGAACTCTCGCCCGTCGGTCGCGAACGACAAGAGGTTCGGCGCGAAGAAGGTCGCGCACTCAACCTCGTATACGTCGTGAATGTCCTTCGCCGCGTTGAGCCAAGACTCGGATTGCCGTACTGGTGATTTGGTCTCGCCGACGACAAGTGGGAGTCCGTTCACCCAGAGAACGACATCGAATCGGCGCGCCTTCGGCCCATGCCCATACGTGACTTCCGCACTGATCTCGTCATGGTCGAACCCCGGGCCCGAGACGAAGAATCGGTTGTTCGAGAGGTCGTCGAAGTCGATGAGCCGCACTGACTCATACGTCTCGGTGTCGAGAAACTTCTGCGTCTGGTGCCCGCGTAGCCAGGTAGTCATCCGCTCGTTGGATGCGATCAAGCCCTCGTTCACCGAAGCAAGCGCCGCGACACGGAGCCGCGGCAGAACCTCATCGACGCGCTCAGGCTGCTCGGCGATCATCGGGTTGAGTCGCACGAGCGCGGCGGTCACCTCAGACTCGATGAAGACCCCGTCGATCGTGCGGTCCAACTGATCACCTGGAACGTGCGTCCAACCCAGCGCCACGAGGCGCTCGACTACCGCCTTCTGGATCGTCGAGACTTCCTTGAAGCCCCCATTCACGACGTGTGCCTCAGTAGCCTGTCGTAGGCGCTCGGGATCCGATGCATGCCAGTGAGGAGATCGTCGCGTATGGCGGCTCGCAGTCGAACGAGCCCTAGCGCGACTGCCCGACTTGAGCTCGCCGTTTGGCGGAACGCCTCGGACATCTCTGCGACGTGCAACTGCACCGCGAGCGGAACAGCGGGGACCGGAAACCGCTTGAGTGTTGAAAGGTTCAATGAGGCGAGGTTCGTGGTCTGCGTTCCCATCCTCTCGAACCAGGCGCGTCCATAGCTGTTGGCCCAGATCGCCACGAATCTCGGATCGAAGGATCCGTCGCGCAGGCGGGCACGAAGGACGTGGTTCTGGTGGATGCATACCGCGAGCTGGCCCTCCCACACCCACCCGCGGCCGAGCTTGTCTCGGTCGCCGCCTTCGTTGAACAGGATGTCGCCGGGTTGCAGCTGTAGTTGCCTGACCTTGTGCTCGGGGACTCGAATCGTTGCCACGTCATCGAGGTCCAGGTATCCCCGTTGAACATTCGCAACACGCAGGTATGGCACCTCGACGAACGCGGGATCCGCCTGCCGTCTCGCATCCTTTGTGACACCGCTGAGGACCTCCGCGATGTCACCCAACAGGACCTCGTGATGGTCGGCCGGGACGGACGTCGAGTCCCACGCAAGGCCGCCGGCTTCAGCGCTCATCGCGACATGTGACGCGCGGTCGCGCGCGTCGTCCATGGATAAGAGGAGATCGATGATTCGCCGCTGCTCTTGCATTGAGGGAAGTGGGATGCGGAGGTCAAGTAGGGCTGTCTGGTTCAGCGTCCGGTTTCGACCAGCCGAGCCGGGTGAAACGAGGCCCAGCATCCTGACGCCACGCGGCGAAAGTAGATATTCGGCGAGGTACCGCACATCGCAGGAATCCTTGAGGGGCCTGTAGGTGGGAAACCGATGAGATCCGCACATCCCCCGTTCACGAGGTCCTGCAACCGCGACGGCTCCCTCCCAGGCGAAGACGATGTTGAATACGAGGTCCCCAGGTTCAATCGCGAAGACCTTCTTCGCGCCGAGCTCGACTCCTCGCATGGGCTCCTTATGAAATATCCCTTTCCCGTGACTCCGAACACCCACCTCCAGGTACTGGGAGTTCGGTTCGACGGCGATTGGACGACGCACCCTCTCGATCACGTCGCCAAGTCGAACCTCATCCATAGCCAGCCGCTCTTAGCCGCTCGACAAGTCTCTCTTCCGCCTCCCGCAATGCAGCCTGGGCGTCCAAAAGCGCTGCGATCGCGGATGGGACATCGACCTCGTCCGTCGCGAAAGGCTTCATGTAGCGACTGAAGTTCAGATCCCAGGTGTTTTCCTTGATCTCGGCGTGCTCGACGAGCCGCACCCGGACTCCGACCGCGCCCGCCGGCTCCATACCCAGGTGATGAGCGACGACGATCGCGTCGATATCAGCGTCGCCCATCTGGTTCTGGTTCTTGCCCTTGACGTACTGGGCCGAGCCATCCACGAAGAGGACCTTCCCGCTCCGCTCCCGTGGCCTTCTGCTCCGGAAGATGAGAAGGCAGGCAGGGATCGTCGTTGAGTAGAAGAGGTTCGGCGGTAGCCCAATCACAGCGTCCAGCTGGTCGCTCTCGATCAAGCACTGCCGGATCGCTGCCTCGGCACCGCCTCGGAAGAGCACGCCGTGCGGCATCACTACGCCAACTCGGCCGTTCTTCGGCTTCATCGAAGAGACCATGTGCTGGACCCACGCGAGGTCCGCCGTGTTCTTTGGGGGTACGCCGCAGAACGCACGTGGATCGGTGACCCACGTATCCGCACCCCAGTTCTTGAGGCTGAACGGCGGGTTGGCGATAACGACGTCGAAGCGCGAGAGCGATCCGTCCTTGTCGCGGAACTTCGGCTCGCGCAAGGTGTCGCCGCGAAGGATCTGGAAGTCCTCGATGTCGTGCAGGTAGAGGTTCATACGCGCGATGGCTGACGTCGTGAGGTTCACCTCTTGGCCGTACAGCCGAAGCGTTCGAACGTCGCCACCGCGCTCGCGGACTTCGCCGATCGTCTCGACGAGCATGCCGCCGGAACCACACGCGGGGTCGTAGATGGTCTCGCCCGGATTCGGGTCGAGGAGCTTGACGAGCAGCCGGACCACGGCCCGAGGTGTGAAGAACTCGCCCGCCTTCTTGCCCGACTCGTCAGCGAACTGTCGAAGCAGGTACTCGTACGCGGCGCCGAGCAGGTCGTTGGGCACCGCCTCTGGGTTCAGCATCAGTCTGTCGAACGTGTCGATCAAGTTGATGAGCGATGGCTCCGGGAGGCGCTCCTTGTTGCCCCACGCGACGTCTCCGAAGATGGCAGCAAGCTTGTTCGGGTTGGCGAACTCGAGCTTGTCGAGGATCTTCCGCAGCTTGACGCCGACGTTGTTCGTCGCCGAGCGGAGGTCCTTCCAGTGGCATCCGGACGGGATATCGAAGCGGTGGTAGTCGGCCTCTTCTTCCTCGGAGACC
>DASSMG010000336.1:0-9030 GCA_035688995.1 Actinomycetota bacterium | reverse complement strand
GTGCAGTGGCAAGCGGACGACGGCGACCACGACTCGTTCAACGATCGCGTCATCGAGCGGGTCCAAGCCGAGGGCGAAGCGTTCTTCAGCGGCACGACTGCCGACGGGCGCCGCATGATGCGGATCTCGGTTTCGGATTGGGCTACCGACGAAGATGACGTCGACCGAGCGATAAAGGCCTTGCTAAGAGCCGCCTCGTAGCGCGCTAGCCGCGGCCTTCAAATTAGTTGCGCGCTAGCCGCGGCGCTCGAGTGCCTCGAGCAGGACCGGGAAGATGGCGTCTGCCCACGCGCGATAGCCGCCGACGCCGGGATGGAACATGTCCGACGCATAGGCATCTTCGGGATGACTCGCGAAGTACGGAGCCGCTTTCTCAGCGAGCGGAACGACCGGGACGTCGCGCTCCCGCGCCACGTGCGCGATCGCATCCGCGACCTGTCGTCCGCGCCACCCCGCCAACGAGCGCAACGGTTCCAGCCACGCTGCGGCGCGCATGTCGGGTGGCCCCGCGACCACGACCACCGCGCCGGTCTGCTTGAGGGCATCGATGGCCGCGCCCATATCGCGCTCCACGTCCGAAAGACGTGTCAGATGCGAAACGTCGTTCGCCCCGATCCCAACGAACACGAGATCGGGCTTGGTGGCGACCGCCTCAGGGACCTGGTCGACGAGCACGTCGTGGACCCGCGCACCGGAGACCCCATAGGCAGTCAGGTCGACGCGCCAGCCGCGCTCCCCCAATCGCTTCGACAGCACGGTGGCGTAGGCGTGCTCCGGCGAACCCGCACCGAGCCCGGCAGCGGTCGAGTCCCCGAGCACGGTGAACCGAAGTGGCCGTCCGTCGCGCGGTCCGAACAGCCCACCGAGCTCGAGCGCAGGTGCGGTCGGCAGGTATTCACGGGTGTAGGCGAGGTAGATCTCGCCGCCGAGAAGGCACGCGAATCCCACCAGCAGCACCGCAAGGAGCCGTATCGCCTTCTTGATCATTGATCGGAAAGCTAAGCGCGACGCTCAGCTACTCCGGACCCGGGCCCCCAAGGGGGACTTCAGCGCCCACGCGGCGGAGTCGATGTCGCCCACCGTCACGTCGCTCCGCTTCGGGACGCGCGTGGTCTCGAAACCGGCTTCTTCCATGAGCTTGGCGAACACGATCGCGTCTCGCAGGGCGCACGCACGCGGGTCGTTGTTGAAGAAGACATAGACGTCTTCGTGTTTCTTCCAGCGACGTGCGATGCGATCGACCCATTCCTCGAGGATCTTCTTGCGGTAGCACGGCTGCGGACTCGCAAGCCCGGCATGGAAACGCACGAAGGTCCAATCGGTCGTACGCCACAGACGCGTCACCGGCTTGGCTCCGCGATCGGCGAGACAGTTCGCAGCGCCGAACTCCTCGAGGATGCTTCTGATCTCGTCGGTCCACCACGATCCGTGCCGGAACTCGACGGCCACCCGAACACCATCGGGCATCTCGGCGAGGGTCTCGCGTAGCGCCGGTGCATCGACCGGGAGGGTCGGCGGAAGCTGCAGCAGGACGGGGCCGAGCTTCGGCCCGAGCGCGCGGGCGCGACTGAAGAATCGCGCCACCGGCTCCTGTGGTTCTTTGAGTTTCTTGATGTGCGTCAGATAACGAGTCATCTTCGCCGCGAGGATGAAGTCGTCCGGCGTGCGCTCACGCCACTTAGCGAACGTCTCTTCCTTCGGCAGCGAATAGAACGAATTGTTCAGCTCGACGATCTGGAATCGCTCGGCGAAGAACTCGAGCCAGCGCGACTGCGCCACACCTTGCGGATAGAAGGTGTGGCGCCAGTGCCTGTACTGCCAGCCGGACGTACCGATGTAAGCGGTCACGTCCTAGAGCGTGCCTTACTTGTGAACGGTGTAAACCTTCGTGGGAACGAGCGAGTCGTACGGCAGCGAGCTGTGCGAGTAGAAGGCCGACGGCTGCGCCGAGACGCCGGTGAAGCCGGAGTCTGCCTGCGAGTTGCCGGCGATCTTGGTGCCCGTGTGCGCATGGATCATGTCGAGCGGCACCGGGATCGTGATCGTGTTCGTGGTCGAGTCGAAAGTGGCCTTGACGATGCCGAGCTCGTTGCACACCACGACGGCGCCGTTGGAGGCGCAGTCGCCGCGCACGATGAAGGGCTGCTGCCCGGGGTCACGCGGCGGCGGGCACGAGTTGCCCGTCGGGTCGCAAGCGCCACGCGAGTAGTTCGTGTACTTGCCGTCGAGCTCGACGTAAGCGCCGTCCACGGACAGCTCCCACGTGTACCGGGTGAACTCCGGCATCCCGCCGGTCGGCGGAAGGCTCGAGACGCCGATCACGAAGTTGACGGTCTTCGAGTCGTTGCCGATCGCTGCCGAGACGAGGTCCTGACCGAGCGGTGCGCCGAGGGGGCCGAGGGTCGGGTCCACGTTCGTACCCCAATCGCCGTCGGGGTCGGTGCCGACGCTCTTGACCTTGGGTGCCTTGGTCTTCGCCGCGGCAGTTGCTGGGAGGGCCGTGGCCGCGAGAGCCGTTACTGAGACGGCGGCGACCAGGAGCGAGATCAGTGTCCGGCTGCGCATCTGTCGAACCTTTCGTGAGCGTTGATGTCCTGCTCGCGAGGTTCGACACGCGTTGGGGCCCTCCTGCGCCGCAGGAGGGCCCGGAGATCCTGCCTAGCTCTTGCCGGCGAGGGCCGCCTGGAGCTGTTTCTTGGTCATCTTGGAGCGACCCTCGATCCCCCGGCGCTTGGCCTCGTTGTAGAGCTGTTCCTTGGTGCGGCCCTTGGGCCGCTCGGTCCCGGAGCGGAGCCCGCCGCGCCGCCCGGACGACATGTCTTTCGTGGAAGAACGGCTGGCCGATTTCGCCTCGCCGGAGCGTGCCCTCTCCTTGTTGACGGTCGCAGCGGCGATCCGCTTGGCGGTCCGGGCAGGCTTGCCCTGCTTCTGGGCGCCCTCCTTGATGTGCTCGTACTGGCGCTCGCGCTTGTTGCTCCACGCTTGCTGAGGCATGACTCCTCCCTTCCTCAACCTTGCTAAAGAGATACCCAGAACAGGTCGGGAGGAACCCGCCGCCGTCACTTCGAGGTGTCCATAACCGAGATGCCGGGCGGTCGAGCGCCGACCTCTTAAGCTGACCGAGATGCCTGCCATCCTGCGGTCCCGCGTGGCGCTCCTCGCCCTCATGGGGGTCTTTCTGATCCCGGTCGCGATGTCGAGCCTGCGCGGGCTCACTCACATCCTCACGTGCCAGGAGCGCTCCAAGCAGCCCTTCACCATCATCATCGACAAGAACGGCGAAGCCACGGTGATCTCGGCGACCGGCCGGATAACTCGCGGTGGCGCCGGTGGCAACGAACTGTGCGGCGGGCTCACGCTCGACACCCAGGCTCGGTCGAGCGGACCGGGAGTGATCACGCTCGTCACCTCGATCACCAACAACACCAAGTTCGGATGGCGGGGAACCGCCTCCATCAATATCGCGGGACAGAAGATCCCCATCGACATCGGGACGATCGAGCCCCGGCAGACCCGCAGCGATTCGGTCGACTTCCATCTCGACCCCGGCACGCTCCAGGTCGACGGCTCGCTGCTCATCGGGCCCTGACGGCTCGTCGGGCCCTGATCACTTCCTTCCCCACCGCCACCCCCCGACGGGGTCACGGCCCTCCTAGCCGGTTCGAGTCATCCGGTCCCCCGTCCGGGGCAGCCCTTCCCCCGGCCCAAAAGCTCAAGGGCACAACCGTCCCTGCCGATTCCGATGAGATGGGAGTGGGGGAACGACAGCGCCAGGACGGCTTCACGCTCGTGGAGCTCCTGGTCGTGGTCGTGATCATCTCGATCCTTGCGGCGATCGCGATACCGATCTATCTGAGGCAGCGCGAGAAGGGATGGACAGCACAGGTCCAGTCCTCGTTGAAGAACGCTGCCACCGCCATCGAGGCGTGGGCGGTTGACAACGGAGGCGACTTCACTTCGCTCAACGGCGCCGACGCGAGCGTGCTCGAACCTCAGGGCTTCCACATGCCCACATGGGCCTCGTCGCCCGGCTACATCACGATCGTGGCCAACGGCACCCGCTACTGCATCCAGGCCCAGCACTCCCAGATGTCGACGAGCGCGGCATGGCGACGTTCGACCTACGACTCAGCCATCGGAGAACCGAAGTCGGACCCGGATACCTGTCCCACCCTCTAGAGCTCGGGTAATCCTTCGAAGGTCGTCGACGGCTCGGCATAGAGACGTCGTGGGATGCGACCCGCGAGCCGCGCCAGACGGCCGGCCTCGACGGCCTTCCTCATCGCCCCGGCCATCACGGCCGGTTCGCGCGCCCGCGTCACTGCACTCGCCAGCAGAACACCGTCGCACCCGAGTTCCATCGCGATCGCGGCATCCGAAGCGGTGCCGATCCCGGCATCGAGGATCACCGGAACCTCCGTCTGTTCGACGATCAACCTGATGTTGTAGGGATTGCCGATCCCCATGCCGCTTCCGATCGGCGAGCCGAGGGGCATGACCGCAGCGCAGCCGACGTCGGCGAGGCGACGCGCCGTTATCGGGTCGTCGTTCGTGTAGGCGAGCACGGTGAAACCGTCGTCGACCAGGGCCTCGGCGGCTTCTATCAGCTCTGCCGCATCGGGAAGAAGGGTGCGTTCGTCGCCGATGACCTCGAGCTTGATCCAGTTCGTCTCCAATGCGTCACGAGCGAGTTTGGCCGTCGTGATCGCATCCATCGACGTGAAACAACCGGCCGTATTCGGCAGGAGCATGCAGCCCGTCGCGTCGACGACGTCGAGGATCGATCCCTTGGTTCCGGTGTCGACCCGGCGCATGGCAACGGTCGCGATCTCGGCCCCCGAAGCCACGATCGCGGCTTCCAGTGCTTCGAGGCTCCGCGCTCCCCCGGTCCCGATGATCAGGCGCGACGAGAAGCTGCGATCGGCGATCGCGAACGGGTCGTCCATCACCCACCCCCCACCGCGGTCAGCACTTCGACACGATCGCCTTCGTCGATCCGTCGCCCCGCCCACTCGGAACGCGGGACGACCTCGCCGTTGAGAGCGACCGCCACGCCTCGAGGACTCTTCGTGATCGTCGCTACGACCGAGGACACGGTCGCGTCCTCGGGCATCGAGGTCGTGGTGCCGTTAACGATGACGGTCATCGTGCCGCCACGGTCACGTCTGGAGCGAACGGAGCGAGCCACTCGGGAACCTCGGACCCGGTCACCAAGGTCGCGATCGCCTCACCCGTCACGGGGGCCAACAGGATGCCGTTGCGGAAGTGGCCGGTGGCGACGAAGAGGTTGGGTTCGAGCGCACCGATCAAGGGTGCGTTCGACCGCGATCCGGGGCGCAGCCCCACCGTCACTTTGTCGAGGACGAGCTCCATCAGGCCGGGGACGAGCTCGAACGCGTAGTGGAGCAGGTCGTGCACTGCTCCTGCCGATGCGGTCGTGTCGAAGCCCTTCTCCTCGACCGTCGCGCCGATCACGACACGCCCGTCCCGGCGCGTGACGATGTAAGCGTCGACCCCGCGGATGGTTCTGGAGGGAACGACGTGGCCGGGTCGCGTCTTCAGATGAACCAGCTGACCCTTGACCGGCCGAACCTCGACCGGATGAGCAACTCCGTCGAGGTCCGAGGACCACGCCCCCGCCGCCACTACGACCCGAGACGCCCGGATCTCGTCGCCGGATGCGAGCCGCGCCCCGACGACCTTGCCGCGTTCACGCAGCACCGCGGTCGCCCGCTCGGCGACGGCGATCACTCTTTCGTCGTTGCACGCGGCCCGAAGAGCCTCGAGCAATGCCGCAGGGTCGACGTGATGATCTCCGGGAACGTTGAAGGCTCCTCGGACGCGAGGCGACAAACTCGGCTCGAGCTCGCGCGCTCGGCGACTGGACAGTCGTTCGACGGCAAGTCCGTGGGCCCGCTGATAGTCGAACAGCTCGGTGAAGGCGGCCATGTCGTCGGTGTCGCGAGCCACCATCAGAGTTCCCGACGCCACGAAGCCGACGTCGCGTCCCGTCTGTGCTTCGAGTTCGTCGACGAAGCGCGGGTACATCTCGAGCGAGCGAAGGTTCAGCTGGAGAAGATCGTCTTCGCCGAACGTTGCCTCGGTTACCGGCGCGAGCATCCCGGCCGCAACCTCCGCGGCCGCGGCACGCTCGGGATCGTCGACGACGGTCACGGCGGCACCGCGGCGCGCCGTGCGCCACGCGATAGAGGAACCGATGATCCCGCCACCGATGACGATCACATCGGGATCGGACATGCCACCTCCCCACGCCCGCGTTAACGGGATCGGGTACCAAGGGTCGCGGGCCACGTCAGCCCGCCTCTCAGCCCGGTTCGCCGAGCTCCCCTGCGTTCTTGACGAGTATAGGTACCCGCAGGAAGCGGGGGTTGCGGTCAGACCTTGGTCAGACCGTTCAGGACCGAGTCAGGTTCGAGCTGAAGTTTCTTGACGAGATGAACGACGGAGCCGTTCTCGGGTGCCGAGACGAAATGGAGCTCGTCGACCATCGCTCGCATGATGAAGATGCCTCGACCGCTTTCGGCAGAAACGGCGGCCTCCTCGAAGCCATGGGATTCGTGATCGAAGGACTGCCCTGCGGTGTCGATCACTCGGATCTCGCAGTTGGCGTTGTTTATCTGTACCGATACCTCGTATTCGTCCTCGGTCGCCGCGACGTGCTTGAGGACGTTCGTACAGGCTTCGGTGACCGCCAGCTCGATCTCGCCGACGCAGTCTCGCGTCACCCCAAGCATCCCAAGCGAATCTCGACAGATCCGCCTGGCGACCGGGACGCTGGCTTCGTCTCTCGGAAGGCACAGGGTGAAAACGACTTCCATGATGGAGTCATTCCCTTTCCGAACTTAATGAAACAGTAAAAGGCCCTACGACCAGGGTAAATAGTGCTGCGAATCAGCCCGCGGCAATCTCCCGAAAAGCCTTCAGGGCGCGCTCTATCCCGGCCTCATCGACATCCCGGTGAGTCACGAGCCGCATCACATCGGGCCCGGTCGGGATCGTGAGCACGCCTCGATCGAGGAGCTCGTCACGAAGCTCGGGCCCGCTTAGTCCGAACGGCCTCAGGTCGACGTAGACCATGTTGGTCTCGACCGTGTCGAGATCGACGGCGTCGTCGCGCAGCTCCTTGATCCCGTCGGCGAGGCGGCGAGCGTTGGCGTGGTCGTCGGCCAGCCGTTCGATACCGGTCTCGATGGCGACCCGAGCCGCTGCGGCGATGACCCCGACCTGGCGCATCCCGCCGCCCATCCGTTTGCGCAAGCGACGGCCTTCGGCGATCACCTCGCTCGAGGACACGACCATGGATCCGATCGGAGCGCCCAGACCCTTCGAGAAGCAGAACGTGAGCGTGTCGGCGCAAGACGCCCATTCGGCGGCCGGGACTCCCGTCGCGGCCTGAGCATTGAAGATCCGGGCCCCGTCGAGGTGGACCGCCACGTCGTGGTCGCGCGCCACCTTGGAGATCGCGCGTGCTTCGTCGATCGGGAAGATGTGACCGCCGGCCGCGTTGTGTGTGTTCTCGATCGCGACGATCGCGCTGCGCGGATTGTGCTCGGTGCCGGGTCGGATCGCGGTGGCCACCTGATCGGCAGCGATCACTCCTCGGTTGCCGACGAGCGGCCGCGCTACGAGGCCGAGATGCGCGGCGACGGAGCCGCCCTCGTAATGGAGGAAGTGCGCGCCGGACTCGCAGATGACTTCGTCTCCCGGCCGCGACAGACAGCCGAGAGAGACCTGGTTGCCCATCGAGCCCGTGGGGACGAAGAGTCCCGCTTCCTTGCCCAGCAGATCGGCGCAGTATTCCTGCAGCGCGTTGACCGTCGGATCGTCTCCGAAGACGTCGTCGCCGACCTCGGCTTCGGCCATCGCCTTGCGCATCTCGGGCGTGGGCCGCGTCACGGTGTCGCTACGAAGGTCTATGAGGTCGTTCATATCGGGTCCATCTTCCTTCGGATCGGGAGCCACAGTGGTTTTACCCCTGTAAATGGGCCCCTGACGGTTGCTCAGTTGCGAAAGTTCGCGTTAGCCGAAGAAGACTTCGGCTGATGCGTATAGGTCGGGCGTGAGTGTCTTGAGTTGGTCCACGGCGTCGGAGATGGGAACGCGCACGATCTCGGTACCCCGGAGCGCGACCATCTTTCCGAAGTCCTTGTCCTCGACCGCGTCGATGGCCGCGATGCCGAACCGGGTCGCCAGGACTCGATCGAAAGCGGTCGGGGTGCCGCCTCGCTGGATGTGGCCGAGGATCGTGGCGCGGGTCTCGAAGCCCGTGCGCTTCTCGATCTCGCGCTCGAGCGTCATCCCGATCCCCCCGAGACGGACGTGACCGAACGCATCCAGATTCTCGTCCTGGGTGACTTCGCCGGACTCGATCGGAGTGGCCCCCTCGGCAACGACCACGATCGAGAAGAACCGGCCTTTGCGGTGGCGGTGACGGATGTGTTCGCAGACCTGTTCGATGTCGAAAGGTCGTTCCGGGACGAGGATCGCATCGGCGCCGCCTGCCATACCGGCGTAGGTGGCGATCCATCCCGCATGCCGCCCCATGACCTCGACCACGATCACCCGGTTGTGGGACTCGGCCGTGGTGTGGAGACGGTCGATCGCGTCGGTGCAGATCTGCACCGCGGTGTCGAAACCGAAGGTGAAGTCCGTGGCGTTCAGGTCGTTGTCGATCGTCTTGGGAACTCCGACGACGTTCACGCCCTCCGAGGCGAGCTTGTTGGCGACGCCGAGGGTGTCCTCTCCCCCGACCGCTATGAGCGCATCGATGTGCTCGCTCGCGAGGTTGTCCCGGACGCGGTCGACCCCCTGCTCCTCCTTGAAGGGGTTCGTCCGGGACGAGCCCAGGATGGTTCCGCCTCGATGGAGGATCCCGGCCGTGTTCTCGGGACCGAGGTGGGCGAAGTTGTTGTCGAGCACCCCTCTCCACCCGTCGCGGTATCCGACGATCGCGTGCCCGTACTGGTTGACTCCCTTACGCACGACGGCTCGGATCACCGCGTTCAGTCC